>JBBDND010000024.1:0-7718 GCA_040877865.1 Bacteriovoracaceae bacterium
CGCAAGCCTGACCCTTCAAGAATCTCACCAATGGTAAAGATCGGCCATACAAGCTTTAAGCCACGATTTTTTAAAGCGAGTTAGGATCTCTTCGTCGATTTCCGCGCTTTTGAGCCACCAAGCATTAGGCTCTAACTTTTCAAACCAAAAGCTTAGAATCTTGTCAAGGCCCATGCAGGGCCTCTGCCGCCTCGATCTTTCGCTGCTTGGGCAACTCCACTATAAAAGTCGCGCCCTTGCCGGGAGAGCTCTCCAACCAGATTTCCCCACTATGGGCCTTAACCAAGCTTTTCGTTATATAGAGTCCAAGTCCCATGCTTTCAACTTGTTTTTGTTTAGAACTCCTTTGAAATTTTTCAAAAATTCGATCCTGATCCTCTGGTAGAATTCCCGCGCCCCGATCTTTGATTTTTAAAAGGGCTTTGTTTTTATTTTTTTCATCTCTTAATTCTATATCGATAGGCCTGCCTTCTCCGTATTTTATGGCGTTTGACAAAAGGTTGGAGAGAATCTGTTCCAGCCGAAACTCGTCCCAGTGCCCCTTTACGCGCTCATCTTTTTTCACATTGATCTGAATTTTGTTCTTTTCGAGGTTTGGAGCTATTCTTTCCAAGACATGGTCTAAAACCTGGGAAAAATCTATAGCTTGAATATTAAGGCTAAATCCCGTTTTTAAGGACTTGGAAACATCAACCAATTCGTCGACCATAAAACTAAGCCGGCTAAAAGAGTTAAAGGCCATATCGACCTTTGTCTTGATGAGATGGCAGAGACGTTCATGATCTTCAGGCTTGGCGTCTTTCACCACCATTTTTATTAATTCCAAGGCCATGCCAATCGTTGTCAACGGGGAGCGCAGCTCGTGGGTGACCATTGAAATAAACTGGTCTTTCAGAGCCAGCGCTCTTCGCAGGTCTTCGCTTTCTTTTTTAATGCTTTGAATTCGCATAAAGCTGCCGTACCACATCTCAACCTCGCCGCAGGAGTCGGCAATGGGAAAGACTCGGCAAATATGCCAAGAGTAGCCTTGTTTTTCTTTTAGCTTGGCATACGCGCAAAATTCTTTGTTCTGCTTAAAGCTTTCGCGCCAATGGCTTTGGAACCTCTCTTTGTCGCTGGGGTGGACAACGGCGGCAAAGTCTAGCATGTTCATGCCGGGAGAGACGCTGGATCCTATGAGTTTTTTGCAACTCTTGTTTAAGTATTCTATTCGCGCTTTGTTGTTCAGACACCATACAATGTCGGGCAAAGAATCGCACAGCCGGGCAAACTCTTTTACCCTGTAAATTTGTTCTTCCCTTGCTGTTCCCACTGGCGTCCTGTTGTTGCGCTTCCTTTAATATTCCATTTAAAATTATTAAGGACATCTTTTCAAATGAAGAAATCCTAAGCTTCCTTGTAAAATGAGATCGGATTTTACTATTTTGTCTAAATAAAAAAACAATCTATGCGACGGCTTCCTTATTGCATTCATTTATCTAATGAGCGCGAAGAAACACACAATTATACTCAGCGGAGGTGTATATGGACGACAAGATAATAAAGAAACTGGAAGACCTGCATCAACTGGATTTTGACGCCGTCAAAGCGTATGAAGAGGCCATTGAGAGGATTAAAAACCCCACAATAAAAAACAAGCTTACCGAGTACAAGAATGACCATCTTAATCACTTGCAGAATTTAGAAGAGCTTATTGTCAGCAAAGGAGGGGAGAAGCCCGATAGAAAAAAAGACATTAAGGGCTATCTTATTGAAGGCATGACATTGATCAGAAGTTCTATGGGGGACGAACAGGCGCTTAAAGCCATGCGCCAAAACGAAGAGATCACCAATAAAAAATACGCGGACGCCCTAAAGGAGCTTAGCTCAGAACCGGAAGTTAGCAAGGTCCTCAATCATAACTACGAGGATGAAAGAAAACATTTGGTTTTTATTAAAGAAGCGCTGGAAAACCCCGACCATTTTAAAGGTCCTGGCGCGGAAGAAGCTTCCCCGGGTCTTTAGCAAATTGAAAAACAGGTCTGGCGGGCGCTCGCGTCCGTCAAACCTCCGATCAATCCTCAAAAATACGAATGTCTTGCGCTTGGTTCCAATAATTGCCCCATGGATGCTTGAAGGTTTTTGGCCTGAAACCTTTTAAAGTAACGGGGTCTTCCAAGTCGTAATTTTTCAAGGTGTTCCAGCTCACAGGAAGAGACAGGGAGGCGTTTTCTTTTTTGCGCAAGGAGAAAGGGCAAATATAACTCGCCCCAAAGGCGTTTCTTAGATAATCCACAAAGATTTTGCCGGTTCTTTTTTTTAGCCGCATATTTGTGGTGTATTTTTCGGGCATTTCCTCTTCTAATATAAAGGCCACCGATTTTGACAATTGATACACCTCTTGATTGGTGTATTTGGGATTAATCGGCAAATGCAAGTGAATCCCTTTTCCTCCTGTCACTTTGGGAAAGGAGTTAAGGGCTAACCTTTCCAAGATCTCTTTTAGCTCAAAGGCGCTGTCTATGATGGCCGAGGACCGGACTCCTTTGGCGGGGTCTAGATCAAAAATGATCTCTTCCGGGCGAGACAAGCTATGGGCCCGAACATTCCAAGTATGAATCTCCAAAGCGTTGTACCTAACAAGATAGACCAGTCCTTTTAAATTCTCTATGTACATATAACTTTCTGTTTTGTTTTTTTCTTCTATTTCAACTCGCCCCACATTGTTCATGGTTCCGGGGTGTTTATTGTAAAAGCACTTGCCGTCGACTCCCTGAGGACATTTTAGCAATGTAAGCGCTCTGTTGTTAACATGGCCGGCCATAAAGGGATAAATCTCGTTGTAATATAGGGCTAAATCCAACTTTGTTAATTTTTCCTTGGGATAAATCAACTTTTGGGGAGAGGTGATCAGTTGCAAGAGCTCTTCTTTGGCGTATCTGGCAGGAGCGTCTTTTGGATAATAGGCTTGTTCCGGCTCTTTATCCTCTCGCAGCTCTATATAGACCGGATGGCGCAATTTTTGGGAAGAAGTGATTTCCGCGTACTTTATTTGCGCCACCAACTTCGGCTCGACCCAAACAATGTTTTTGTCTTTTAATTTGACGGCGGCCAGTGGCGTTTGAGACTTTAGGGGTTCCAACTTGGAGTAAAGCTCTTTTCTTTGGCTTTTATTAAAACCTGTTCCCACTTTTCCAACTTCAACAAAACCTCCTTTTTTCCACAGTCCAAGAATGAGGGCGCCGATTTCATTTACCGCGTCCTTTCTGGGAAGGTACCCCAAGATAGCGAATTCGTCGCGGTTTTCACATTTGATTTTGCGCCAATTGCTATTTCTTCCTTCTTGATAAGGAGCGCTTGCATCTTTGGAGATAACGCCTTCTAAACCCATCTCGCAACATTTTGCCAGGACCTCGTTGCCAGCTCCTGTAAAGTGTTCGCTATAAAGGATGCTTTCTTCCCCCATATCATCCACAAACCGCTGGACAAGTCCTTTTCGGATTTCTTGGGGAAGCTCTTTCACGCTGTCTCCGTTGATCTCCAGAACGTCAAAAACGTAAAATCTCATTCGTCCGTCTGATCCGGTTTTTAAAGCGTTTTGCAAGCCTTCGAAACTTGGTCTTCCGTTTTCGTCCACCCAAACGATCTCGCCGTCAACAAGGGCGCTGTTATACTTTTCGGTCATTAAAGCCCTGGCGATCAAGGGGTAGCGGTCTGTCCAATCTTTCATGTTTCGGGTAAAAAGCCTTGCCTGTCCGTTTTGCAGTTTTGCCAAAGTTCTGTATCCGTCGAGTTTGACCTCGTGGATATAGTTATCTCCTTCTGGAACCTTGGAGTTTAATGTCGCAAGTTGCGCATTGATGTCCAGTTTTCCCACTTTTTCTTTTGTCGCCTTGACGCTTTCAGGCCTGTCCCTAACGATATCCGATCCCGCGTTAGCGTATTGATCGTTCTTTTTCATTAATAGCCAATTTTCTTGTCTGGATTCGGGCCCAAGCTTTGTCTTTACCAAGGCCCATCGGCCATGCAATTTTTTTCCTTTTAATTCAAACTCAAGTTTGCCTTTCTTATATCCTTCCATCGGATTTTTGTCCGTTATCCATTCCCCTTGGTCCCATAGGACGACTTTTCCGCCTCCGTATTCGCCTTTGGGGATGATGCCCTCAAAGTTTCCATATTCAAGAGGATGGTCTTCCACATGCACCGCCAATCTCTTGTCTTTTGGATTTAAGGAAGGGCCTTTGGGAACGGCCCAACTTTTTAGCGCTCCGCCAAGCTCCAGTCGAAAGTCAAAATGATGCCTGGAAGCGAAATGTTCCTGAATAACAAACCTTCGCCCTTCTTTTCTTGATATCTTTCCTTTGGGCTCGCTCGTTTTTGAAAAATCCCTTTTTTTATTGTAGGTTTCAATATCCATGCTCAAGACCTCTGGCTATGCCCGTTTCTTTTTTGGTTTTTTGTTCTCTTCCAAGCTTTCGCGCAAAAGCGCGGTGATGTCGCGCACATTGGAAGCTTCCACGCCTTTAGAAACATCTTTAGCCACATGGATTTTTTTCCCTTTAATTTTTTTATTAATCAACTTCATGGCCTGCTCGTAATAATCGTCTTTATATTCTTCAGGGTTCCACTTGCTTTTCATGTTTTTTATTAATTTGACGGCCATATCCAGCTCTTTTTTTGGAATATCGATTTTCTTGGGGTCCTTTTTAAGATAGTTCGCCTCATGAGCTTGAATAACAGAATGGGGGTATCTCAAGAGCTCCACCACTATGTATTCTTCCCTTGGAAACATCAGGGCCAGGTGGTTTTTCTGGCGCATGACCACTTGTCCCAAAGCGCACATGTCAGTTTCTTCCATCGCCTGTCGCAAAAGATGATAGCTTTTCTCCGCGCCCTTTTTAGGAACTAAATAATAAGGTCTTTCAAACAATAACAGGTCAATTTCATCCATTGGGACAAAATTCTCTATGTCGATGTTTTCCGAGGCTTCTTGATTGATGGACTTTATTTCTTTTGAGGTAATTTCCACCCTTTTGCCCTTTTCAAATTCGTAAGTTTTAATAATGTCTTTTTTGTCGACGTCTTCCCCCGTGTTCTTATTGTAGTACTTGTATCCCACAGGGGAGTGATCTCGCTTATCTTCCAATTTAAAACTTAGTTTTTCTCCGGTCTCTTGAGCGGTCTGCAAAGAACCGGGAATATTGACCAGTCCAAAACTTACCGCTCCCGTCCAAATTGCCATGCTTAACTCCTTGAACCGCTAACTGTGTTTTTATCCTTTGGTATTTTGCAAAACCCGCGCCTGACGCTCATTTAAGAATTAAATGGCATTATATTTGCTCCTTATATGAGTAAAATCCAAATGAGGTCTAATGTGGACAACTTTAACCATATAAACGCGCTGTCAAATTTCTTAGTTTCTCCGGCGCATTTGGCGCTGGCCTGCAAGGGCGAGGCGACAATCATCCAGAAAAGCTCCAATGCTCCCGTTCCCGGTTCGACGAACTTGACTAAGCGGGGCTAGGGCAGCAGGATTGTTCTATGTCGAAAAAAATACAGTTATATTCCTTGGCCACTCCAAACGGTCGCAAAGTGTCGATCGCTCTGGAGGAAATGGAACTGGCCTACGACGCTCACACCGTTAATATTTTGGAAGGGGAGCAGTTTAAGGAATTCTTTGTAAATCTCAATCCCAACAGCAAGATTCCGGTCATCGTCGATCCAGAAGCGGCCGACGGCAAAGAACAAGTGGTTTTTGAGTCCGGAGCGATCTTATTGTACTTGGCCGAAAAGACTGGCAAGTTTCTCTCAACTGACCCAAGAAAAAGAAATGAAACAATTCAGTGGTTGTTCTTTCAAATGGCAAGTGTCGGGCCGATGTTTGGACAATTTGGACACTTTTATAAATACGCCAAAGACAAATGCCAAGACCCCTACCCGAGAGAGCGCTACGCCAACGAGGTCAAACGGTTGTTAAAGGTTCTAGACAAGCGCTTGGAAGGAAGAAAATTCATAATAGACGACGATTATAGCATTGCCGACATGGCCGTATTCCCTTGGGTGGGATGTCTGGATTGGGGCTACGAGGCCCGGGAATTTTTGGAAGTCGACAGCTATAAAAATGTTGTTGCCTGGCACGACCGGTGCGCCTCCAGGCCAAAAGCTCTCGCTGGAGCTAACGTGTGTCCCTTTGAACGAGCGTAACGGAGCGGCAATAATGGAAAAGCCTTTTAGTCCCGCCAGCGCAAGAAACAAAGAACCCATTCTAGAGAAATTCCTCGAGTTGACAACTGTAGAGGACCGGGCCGTTCTGGAAGTGGGGTCGGGAACGGGACAGCATGGGATTTATTTTTCCCAAAAACTTCCCCATATAAAATGGACTTTTAGCGACGTTGAAACCAACCATCCAGGCATTCAAATGTGGATGAAAGAAGAAGGGGACGGCCACAACTTAAAAGGTCCCATTTCTTATGAAGTGGGGAAAGACGAGTTCCCCGAGGGAAATTATGATATTGTTTTCACCGCCAACACTTTGCATATCATGTCCTGGAAGCTCGTAAAAACCTTGATTAAAGCTTTAGGGAACAAACTGGAACCCGGCGCCCGAGTTCTGATTTACGGCCCGTTCAATTACCATGGAAATTTTACCAGCAAGAGCAATAAAGATTTTGATCAAATGCTTAGCTCAAGGGATCCGCTCTCGGGAATTAGATCTTTTGAGGATGTGAAAAAACAGATGGAGCAAAGAGGTTTTAGGCTGTTAAAAGACTATGAAATGCCCGCAAACAACCATCTGCTGGCTTTCATTAAAATTTGATCATTCAAAATTTGTTCAATCCAAGCGCGCTGTCATCTCAATCATTTTCCCTAGCCTTGTATGCGAGTCACGTAAACAAAATTTATTAGGTTTAAAAACGCCAAAAGCAATAAAGGCCATAGGGTCATATGCATGCCGGCCTTGCGCAACTTAAAGTTGGGAGCTTGAGCGTCTCTGATGCCCAAATAATGCAGAAGTCTTCCTGACAAGACGGTCAGGCCGATGGCGTGAATAAGCAGAGGATAGCCGAGCTGAGATGTTTCATACAGGTACATGAGAAGGCCTATCAAGGGAATATAGGCCTGAAAGTTGGAGTGAGCCGAAACGAGACCGCCTATTTCATTATCAGAGCCTGGGCCAAGGGAAACTTTGTGTTTGAGACGCGCCTTGATCGTGTCCAAAGAAATTTTAAAATAAACCAAAGCCAGCAAGCTTAAATAAAACGAAGTAAACATTTTCAACCTTTTTATCAGTTTAAGAAACCAGAAAATCTTATATATTCCTATAACAATAACAGCTTAATGGCGAATTAAGTTGAGCCCGGTCTCGATTCTTTATATGTCTGCGTTCAACAAAGTTATTAAAAATATTTTGACAATTTTATGTCTTAAAAACAAGAGTGAAATCAATGGCTGCAAATCAATCCTGGCGCAAAAGAAATTATTTAAAAGTCTTTAACCTCATCGCTAGCGAAAGAATCAAAAGACAAGACGCCAACCCCAGAAAAATTCACACTCATTTGCTTACTATCCTTGCCACAATCCCTTTGATGTGGAGCTTTGTCTTTATTTCCTATTTTCATGTTTCAGAACCGCTGGTTTGGAAGCTCATGTTCATGACTTCCATGATTCATTTGCTTTCCCCCGCGTTATTTCTGTTCTCAAGCAATGTACTATACGTGGCCGGTGTCTCGCTATTTTCA
>JBBDND010000025.1:0-1457 GCA_040877865.1 Bacteriovoracaceae bacterium
CTCTACTCCTTTGAAATAAAGACGGAAAAAGATCTCTATTTTGAAACCGTCGACATTAAATGGAAATCCATTTTTAATGTGGACCAAACTTTTAAAATCCAGGTCTTGCAAGGCAAGTCTCCCGACGGCAAGAAAAGGTCAAAATTTAAAAACGCCATGTACTTAGGCCAAGTGGTTAAAGACGCTATCGTGGACAGGTTCAGGAAGGATGTCGACAAAAGGCCTGACGTTGACAAAGACGATCCTGACGCCCCACTGCTTATAAGAGTTGAGCCCAATAACAATCCCCACTCGCAAAAAGAAACTGTCACCATTAATTTAGACATGTGCGGGCAGGCCCTTTCCAATCGAGGCTACCGAAAAGTCTCCGTGCAAGCGCCCTTGCGGGAAAACCTGGCGGCGGGCATGGTTTTAAAAGCGGGCCTTGGTCCCGACGAAGACTTCTACAACCCCATGTGCGGCTCTGGTACCATTTTAACCGAGGGGCTGCTGCTTAAAGGCGAAATCCCGCCCAGCTTTCTAAGAGTTAAGAACCATTTGGAAACAGGACAGCGGCCATGGAGCTTTCTGTCCCAAAACTTTTACGTCAAAGACAAATACTTAAAACAAAACACTGAAAAGTTTTTTCAAGAGGTTCTTGAACAAACAGCGCTTGGTATGGAGCGGCTCATAAACAACAAATCCAAAAACATCGCCATTGATCTGGATCAGCGGGCCGTTGACTCCGCCAAGGCTAATCTTGCGGCCGCAGGCCTTGAAAGCTTGGCAAAGCTTGAAAAGCAAGACGCGCTCAATTATGAAATCCCAAACTTTAAGGGCAAAATTGTCGTCAATCCTCCCTACGGCGAAAGGCTCGAAAAGGAAAACTTGGAAGAGCTGTATCGAGAATTTGGAGAGCGATTAAAAAATTCTTTTAAAGATTCCGAGGCCTTTGTTCTTACCGCCAACTTGGAGCTGATCAAAAAGATTCAGCTGCAAACCAAAGAGAGAATGATCATCTACAACGGCAATTTGGAAAGCCGCCTTCTGCATTACAACTTATTTTGACATTTTTTCATCAATCTTCATCGCAAATTTGGGCGTGGCAAACTTTAGCAAGGCCGTCTTGTTCACGATCTTGGAGTAGTGCTTGTCGGACTTTGAAAAGAAGTAGCCTGACACGTCCTGGTCTTTTAAAAACAAGGTGTGGCCTTTTCCGCCGAACTTTCTAATCACAAAAGAAGAATCCAAGAGCAAAATGTCCCGTATCATAAAATTTTTGGCAATGTACATAATCACCACATAGTCGCTCATCTCCACCAAGGACTTTTTAAGTTTCACGCCCTTGGGAGAAGTGATGTCCTGCCAATGCACCTGCACTTCCGTCTTCTTGTCGCCTTCCATATAGAAGTCAAAACCTCTTTGAGACGCGGACTTTCTTTGTTGCAGACCAAAAATTGATTTGGCGTACCACTCTC
>JBBDND010000026.1:0-7676 GCA_040877865.1 Bacteriovoracaceae bacterium
AGCTATAAAGACAAATGGTGGACCAAAGACTCGTTTAACCTGGCCTGGTGTTATTACCGCGCCGACCGGCCTAGACTCGCCATTAATAAAATGAAAGAGGTTTTCAAGGCAAGCTCGTCAACAAAGTTTGTGGACATGCGCGGACAAGTGGAGCGGGACATTGGACTTTTCTTTGCCACATCCGGGAGAATAGAGGAAGGAATCGCTTTTTATAAGAAAATCGGTATTAATTTTACCGACCAGTTGCTTAGAGTCGCCATGACTTTGAAATCCCAAGGCAAGTTCACCGAAGCCGATAAAGTGCTGAATTACGCCTTAAAGTACGAAAAAAACGTGAAGAAACATCCAGAAATTTATATCGAAAAGCTTGGCCTGTACGATCAATTTGGCAAGGAAGGAAAGCATATCGCCGCCTCGAAACAGCTTTTTTCTTTGTACCGAAAAGGCTATTTGAGCTCCAATCAGGTAAAGAGCTTTAGCTATCAGTCCCAGAAGCAGGCCGCCAAGCTGCAAAAACAAGTGGCCTCAAAAACCTATAAAAGATTAAAAAAAACCAGGAACAGAAAAGCGTCTTACGCCATGGACTATTTTGAAATATTGACCCATATAGACGGCCAAAAAGCCCATGAACATCAGTTTCACAAAGCTGAAACGGCATACGCCAATGACGACTACGCCAAGGCCATCGTCTTTTACAACGAGGCTTTTTCCATGGCGAGGAAGAAAAACGATCGAAAAATTTTGGTGAATTCAATTGAAGGAATGCTTTCCACTTTGGGAAAAAGAAACCTAAGCCCCAAAATCAAAGAGCAATTTTACGTTCCCGTTTATGAAAAGTATTTAAGCGAATGGCCGAACGGGAAAAGATCTAAATCCATCTATCAAAAACTTTTCAGAGTTTATTTAGATAAAAAAGACTATCCCAACGCGAAGAAAACGCTGGATCGTTACGCCAAAGTCAATCCCAAGGATTGGAAAACTCAAGAGGCCATGATCGCCAACATGATGGAAGTCTCTAGAAAGGCCAAAGACTATAACGCCATTAGGGCGTGGATAAAAGATATCGAGGCCAATCGTTACGCGGTCAGCGCCGGCTATAAAACCAAATTGCAAGAGCTTTTGACAAATATTCAAATAGAAGGGGTGCAAAACTCCCTGGCCAAGGGAGACAAGTCAGTGGCCTTAAGAGGATATCATAAAATTTTGAAAGATCCCCACAGCACTAAAAAATCTAAGATAAACGCGAAGTACAACTTGGCGGCTCTTTACTACGAGTTGGGCTCGACAGAGAAGTCTTATCAGTGGGCGGTTCAGGCGATAAAAGAAATGCCCGCCAAAGACGCCGTTTCTTTTGCCGACTCGTTTTTGACCATATCAGGATTTTTGTTTACCAGGCTTGAGTTTGAAGCCTCGGCGGATTTGTCCACCCGGGTGGTGGCAAAGCTCTGTTCCTCGAAAAGCAGAAAAAAGTCGGTTGCGTTTAAAAACGCCGTTTATCTGCACCTGTCCGAAGGCAACCTTAAAAAAGTCGAAGACCTGATCAAGTTTGGCAAGCGGTGTAAAGTGCCTTCTCTCCATTTAGTGGACGCCCAGTTCGAACTTTTGGACGAGTATAAGGATCAAAAAAAATGGAACGAGCACGAACAACTGGCAAACGAGCTGTTTAAAACAAGATCGGCTCACGCAAAGTTAATCCATCCCTTTTTCACTTTGGAGAAATTGCATAAAAGCTATAACAATTCCAACAAAGAGAATCTTTATCAAAAACTCAAGCTGCAGGCCTATAAAAACGCCAAAAGGCGCAAGCAAGACATTCCTTTAGAGGCGCTGGATGTTATCGCCGACGAGGAATTGGAAGAGTTGGTGGCGCTATACTCTCAATTGAAAAGGATCGAGTTGCGTTTTCCGGAAACGGCCTTTAACCAGCTGCTTAAGCAAAAACTGGCGCGTTTGGATCAAATGACAAAGAAAGCCGGCGACATTCAAAAAATAGGCTCCGGCCGGGGCATCATCGGAGCGTACAAAATGTTGGTGGAAGCTTACGAAGAAGCGGCCAAGGCGGTGGAGTCTTTTGTTCCTCCGGGAAAATCCAAAGAATACGTTTCAAGTTTTAAAAAGTCCATGCTTGAGGTGGCCGGACCGTTAAAACAAAGCGCCGCCGCTTACAAACGAGAAGGCTGGAGTTCAATAGAGTCAAACAAGATATTGAGCGATTTTAATTATTTGTTAAGCCCGCACCCAGTGGGGGAGATGAGCGTGAAATACGCTTATCCCAATAAAGCGATCAACATGGACAGGAGTGGAAAACGATGAACAAGAGCATTTTATTGTTGTTTGCTTGCGCCTTGGCCGGTTGCGCCACCGGGGGCAAAAAGAAAATTGCGCTGGAAGACGTCACCAATGAAGACTTTAAAAAGCCGGCGCAGGCCAAGTATGAAGAAGACAAAGATTATTTTAAAGATGTTGATATGGAAGAGGCCGGCGCGCTGAAGGACGAAAGTCTGTACCGGATCAAGGATTTTGACGCAAGCGTTGGCGACGATAATGACGTGATCACCCAGATTATTTACAAGTGCTATCAAAGAGAATTTGACGAGGCCTTCGAGGCGGTGGCCAAGGCCCACGACAAATATCGAGGCAATCCTTCCTATTGGAACCAAGTGGGCACCTGCTATTTGCTTAAAGGAAGCTCTAGAAAAGCTTTGCTGTTTTACAATAAAGCTTTGGAGTTTAATCCCGGGTTTGCTCCCGCTTTAAACAATATCGGCGTCATGTACAGGAAAAAAGGCCAAGATCAAAAAGCCGAAGTGGCTTTTTCCAGGGCGATCCAAAGCGCCAACTTTTCCAAAACCCCAAGGTTTAATTTGGCGCAGCTGTACTTGGATTACGGCCTTTACAAAGACGCCTTAGGCCATCTCACACCCCTGGAGCGCAATAGCGGCAAGGATGTGGACGTCTTGTCGGCGCTGGGAAGCGCTTATCTCATGGCCGGAGAGTACGATCGTTCAGCGAATTATTTTCAAAAGATAAACTCCGACCACTACGAAAAACCCTATATCGGAATCAATGCGGCTCTCGCGTTTTATAAAACCGGAAATAAAAAACTTGCCAGGGACGTTCTGGAGGACATGGACCGAGAAGACCTTGGACCTTATAAAAAATATTACGAGCAAAGCGCTAAAAAGGTTGGACTATGAAATACATTGTGGCGACAATTCTCGTTTTCTCTTGCGCCGTCTTTGCGCAAAAGAAAAATGTAAAATACGAGTATAAAAAACATGAAAAATTTGATTTTGAGGCGCTAAATGTTGAAGGAGACACCTCGTCTCCCGGAGATTTATCCATTTCACCGCGCTTTAGAAAGAAGTTTAGAAACAAAATACCAGAAAGAAAGAACTTTAACGCCGAAATGAAAAGAGCTTTGGATTCCGTCCGGTAAATTAACGCCGTTCGGACGACGCAGGTAAAAGGAAAAGAGCGTGGAAACTTCAAAAGAAAAGGTTGAGCGATTATTTCAAATGCTTCCGCTTGGGCATGTTCCCAAGATAAAAGGAAATGTCTTTGCCAAAGGCCGGATTTTGGCCGGAAGAAGCGAGAGTTGCGATTTTGTTATTCCTTCAAACGTCATTTCGGCCGTTCACGCCGTCATTGAAATCACTCCCAAAGGGGCCAAGATCTTTGACATGAACTCTAAGAACGGGATTTACGTCAACGGCGAAAAAGTGGTGGCCAAGGAATTGCGGGTGGGAGACGAGATATCCTTTGGAAACATCTCATTTAAGTTTAAAGAATATGTCAGCTCAAACGAATTGCCCCCCGCCCTTGAAACCCTGGAGCCAAAAAGCGGCGCGGCCAGCATTCAAAGGCAAAAAGAAGATCTGCCGCCTCCTCCTGTCGCGGATTTGCCGCAAGCTCCAAAAGTCGAGCAAGAAAAGGACGAGGCCCCCTACATTGTTTATCCTCTCGCAACCGATCCAAAAGCCGATTATAGCGAATACATCTTTGAAGACGCCCAGGAAATGTTTCCCATATTTAAATACGACCACGGCAAACAAGCGGTGGAGATTATCATTCTTTACAAAGATCAAGTTTATTCAGTCGATTATTTGCCCGACCAAAAAGGCGTTTACCAAATCGTGGGCTCCAATCCCAAGCGGCGCGAAGTTGAATTCGCCTACCTTGGAAAAGATGAAAAAATTCCCTTTGTGGAAGTGGACAACGGAAACTGCGTGGTTAACAGCCTACCTAGTTATGAAGTGTTTCATTTGGCCGAAGAAGGCATGAAAAAATCCGAGGCGGCAAGAATCAATTTGCAAGACGAGGACATCGCGCGCTTGGTTAACGGGCATTTGGAAATTTATGTCAGGAAAGTGGCCTCGCCGCCAAAAGTCAAAGCGGCGCCATTTTTTGGCCGAGACAACACCTTGAAAAAATATTTCGCCTTGACTCTTTTTTTATTGGTTCTGCCTTTGATGGCGGTGGGGCTTTTCTATAATGTCGACGAAGAGATGAAAAAAGAAAAGGATCCGGAGCGGATAGCCACCATCCTTTACAAACAGCCATTGACTATCAATAAGAACAAGGCCGTGGAGAAGACTAAGAAAGCTCCGCCTAAAAAACAAAAAACGCCAAAGAAAACCGCGGTGAAAAAACCTGAAAAACCAAAAGAAACGACTAAACCCCAAGAAAAGCCCAAGGCTCAAAAGACCGCCAAGACCGATCCAGGAAAAAAATCGGCTCCCAAAAAACAACCTGTAAAAAAAGCGGCGAAGCCTAGACCTAAAACCTCTCAAAAGGTCGCAAAATCCGCGGCGGCGAGCTCAAAGACAAGAGCGGTTCCCACGGCAAAGAGCGTGACTCAGGCCAAAACGGTTGGCTCGGTGGACGTGTACAAGTCCGCCGACTTTAAAAGCTCCATATCCAGCTTACAGGCCAAAGGAGGCTCTCTAAAAGGCGCCAAAACGGCCGCTTCTAAAACTTCCAGCAGCATCGGCAGCGCTTCGGTGGGCGGCGGGGTCGCCACAAATTTAAAAAGGGCCGATGTTGGAACCGATATGGGAAGCCTCACCGGCGCCGCCACCGGCAAGCTTGCCGAGTCAAAGGGCGCTGAAGGCCTCTCCGCCAAAAAGGGAATTCACACCGCCGGCATTCCGTCTGAAACGGTGGTGCTTGGTTCGATGGATCCAGACGTTATCAGAAGAATCTTGCGAGAGCACATACCTCAATTTAGATATTGCTATCAAAAAGAATTGGACCGCGCCAACGACGACCAAGTCTCCGGCACCATAGGCCTGTTGTTTACCATCGGGGCCTCCGGCCATGTCAGCAAGGCGGGCATTTCCAATCGTTCTGGGCTGGCAGGACACGTAAAAAATTGTGTGGTGCGGGTGTTAAGAGGGATTCAGTTTCCAAGACCCTTGGGGGGCGGAACGGTTGAGGTTAAACAACCCTTTAACTTTTATCCCAAAAGGCTTTAATTTTTCATGCAAAGAATCTTTTTATGTTGTTTGTTAGGCCTGATTTTCTTTCCGCTATTAGAAGGCTGCGCCGCCAAGAAGACGAAAAAAGCCGCAAGAAGCGAGGGCCCTTCTTGCGCGGAGAATTCGCTTGAAGCGGCCCATGTCAACATATCCACTCACGCCAGCGCTCATAAATTCAATGGCTGTTTTGCAAACTACATGGGTCTTAATGATTTAAACGAGTTGGATGTTAATATTTGCGCTTTTCTGCTTGTTCGCCCCGACGGTTCAGTTTCAAACGCCAAGGTGACTGGCAACCACAAGGCCCTCTCCAATGATTTAAAATGGTGCCTGGAGCAAGAGTTTTGGAAGATGAACTACTCCAAACTGCAATTTGATGTGCCACAAAGAATAAAATTTCCCATGGATTTTGAAGTAAGAAAAAATCAATAACATTCTGTAATTTCATCGTCTCTTACACAAGGCCGACAGCGGCCGGTGCCATATTGCTATCTTGTTGGCGCATCGCTCTTTTGATATGTTGTTTGGCCAGGAGAAAAGGTGGGAATGCAAAAGCTATTGGTTTTTTATTCTTGTGTCGCGCTCGCGCTTTTATTTTCTAAAGCGCTCGTTTTCGTTATGTCTTGGATCTAATAGTTTTATTCCTCGCCCATGACAACAAATTTAAACTCTTTAAAGCCGGCCTCCGCGCTGGTGTACATGACCTTTTTTAAATAGGAATATTTTAAAGACTTGTCCACGATAAGATTGGCGATGCCGCTAAAGTCCGTTGCCTGCGGCGTTTGCATGGCAAGCTTTTTGATTTGTTCTTTCTTTTTAACAAGTTCATTGTATAGGGGAACAATTCTTTTTCCTCCCTGATCGTAAACCACCTTGGGCAAGTTTCCCGTGTCCAAAACAGTGGCGCTGTCCACCCATATTTTGTCCTCTGAGACTTGTATTTGCACCCCGTTGGTGTTGATGGATTGGGACTCGGAGCGGGGGAGCTCAATGCCTTGAGGCACGGTCATAATAATGCCGGAAGTGTCATAGCTTCTTAAAAGAAAGACCAGCAGGATGACTAAAATATCCAATAAAGAAGTGATGTCTATTTCAAAAGGGCCCTTTTTCTTGGAGGCCTTTCTTTTGCTTATAATTGATCTAACTCTGGCCATAAATCCTCTTGGTCGTTGGTTTTTAGCTCTTCCGGCTTCAGCTCATCCAGCTTCAGCTCATCAGGTTCCCGAACACTATTTTATTAAAGAGCTCGTTGACCTTAACGTCGACGCCGTCCTTGTCTTTAATAAAAATGGCCTCGTCGGTCTTTTTTAACAGCCGCACCGAGTCCATGATGTTCACAATAATCTCGTAAGCTAGATCGACTTTTGGCTGAAACACGATGGTTTTTTCTTTTTTATGTCTTTTTTTGAGCTCGACCAGGTAGTCGTGCAAAGCGGTTGTGTCGTAAGCTCCCTCGCCCGTCTTGGGAATTTTCTTAACGACTTTTGCCGGCAATCCGGTTGAAAGAACAAAGCCGGAATTGTTTATGGACAAAGTCAGGGCCAGCGGATCCTTTTGATCTTTTGGCGGTGGAGCGTCGGAGACAATGGGCACGTCGCTGTTTATTTCATAAATTTTAATAAACTGCGCCGACATTAAAAGAAAAAAGATAAAAATAAAAACGGCGTCGAGGATGGGAATCAAATTTAACCCTTCCTGTTGCTTTTTTGAATGTCGTCTTGTTGGAAGTTTATAAGACATCGCTTATTCCTGCGCCTCTTTGGTTCCCAAAAGATCCAAAAGTTTCACGCTATACTCGTCCACTTCATTAACGATCTTTTCGGCTTTGGCGTTAAGAAAAGCGTGAAGAATCATTATGGTGATGGCGGCAAAAAGACCCAGCGCCGTTGTGTTCATGGCCTTGGAAATGCCCATGGCCAAGAGTTCCGCTTTTTGAGCGGGGTCGGCGGCGGCAACGGCCGAAAAGGACTCAATCAAACCTTGAATGGTTCCAAGCAGTCCAAAGAGAGTCGAGATGTTGGCTATCAATTGGAGGTAGCCAAGTCTTAGCTCCACTTTCGGAACGACTTCCAACGAAGTGGCGTCCAAGGCGTTTTGAATTTGCTCCGATCCCTGGCTTGCTCTTTTTAATCCGCTTTTTAAAACTTTTGGCAAAGCGGCCAAGGATCCCGAGCACACTCTTATGGCCCCTTGGAT
>JBBDND010000027.1:0-7598 GCA_040877865.1 Bacteriovoracaceae bacterium
ACTGTAATCATTTGTCCAGCGACAATCTTTTTCATATTTTAAAAGATTCAAAAGAATCACTCTTGCTTCAGTACACCGACTCCTTTAAATCTTATGGCATTGACGTTGAGTGGGAAACTCAAGCTTTGAAGGAGCTGGCGCTGATGGCCCACACCGAGAAAACCGGAGCGCGCTCTTTAATGACAATCTTTGAAAAAATCTTTAGAGACTATAAGTTTGAATTGCCTTCCATGGATATTCGAGCTTTTAAGGTCACTAAAGAAATGATTAAGCATCCCAAACGAGCTCTTGAAAAGCTTCTTTCGCCTAACAGGCCCGCTAAAAAAAACGCCGCTAAAAGTCGCGCCAAACAGAAAGCCAAATAAAATTATTGGCCAAAGTCTTCTCAACCAGCAGGCCGATGAGATACAATGGCTTCATCTAACGGAGAGGAGCTGTTATGGAAGCGGACAAGAAACGAAAAGAAAAGCTAAAACATCTAAACGAATTGCAATATCAAGTCACTCAGGAAGATCACACGGAAAGACCTTTTGAAAACGAATATTGGGACAACAAAGCGCAAGGCATTTATGTTGATGTGGTCTCCGGAGAACCTCTTTTTTCTTCAGTTCACAAATATGATTCCGGTTCAGGCTGGCCTTCCTTTTACAGGCCGCTTGTACAAAAGAATGTGGTTGAAAAAGAAGATCGTTCCCTGTTTATGCCTCGCACCGAGGCTCGTTCAAATGGCGCCGACTCCCATTTAGGCCACGTGTTTCCCGACGGGCCTGCTCCCACCGGGCTAAGATACTGCATCAACTCGGCGGCTCTTCGTTTTATTCCAAAAGAAAAACTTCAAGAAGAAGGCTATGGCGAGTATATTGCCCATTTTAAGGAGAGCTCATGAAGCTTGAAAAAGCCGTTTTTGGCGGGGGATGTTTTTGGGGGATAGAAGCGCTATTTGAGCGCAAAGAAGGAGTCTGCGACGCGGTTTCAGGCTATATGGGAGGCAGCAGCTCAAACCCCTCTTATGAACAAGTTTGTAGTGGAGTCACCGGGCATGTCGAGGTGGTTCAAGTGAGCTACGATCCCAAGCAAATTAGTTATAGAGAACTATTGGATTATTTTTTCCGAATGCACGATCCCACAACTCCCAATCAGCAAGGAGCTGATATTGGCAATCAATACAGAAGCGCTATTTTTTACTATAACGAAGAACAAAAAAAAGAAGCTTTGGATTTCATTCAATTCTTAGAAACCAAAAACTTCTTTGACAGAAAAATTGTCACGGAAGTCGCTCCCGCCGCGGACTTTTGGAAGGCCGAAGAATATCATCAAGACTATTATGAAAAAAAATACCAAGGCGGCCCAGGTCCTCTATGTCACGCATTAAGGCCGGGATCATTTTTGGAAAATTCTTAAACCATTTTAAAAAGAGTTTTGAAGCGCGTCATAGAGTCTTAGAAAATTTACGGAACTAAAAGTCGGCCAAAAAGACCTTAATTGCCATATTCTTGGGATATTTGGCCTCTTCTTAAGAAATTATTTTGACTTTTTCCGAGGCTTTGAAGACCATTTCAACAATCGTTTATTAACTTCTATGGAGGAACAAATGGCTAAAAAACAAGCTAAAGAAATGTTATTGGTTGGATCTAAAACGAAAGAAGCCCTTAAAGGCACTGGCAAGACGACATTCAATGTCTCTTCTGACGCTTTGGAAGCTTTGAATGAGCAAGTTTACTGGTTGGTTGAGCAAGCTCAAAAGCGATGCGAAGCAAATGGAAGAAAGACCATTAGACCTTACGATATCCTTGCTTAATCGACAGGCCTGCTTTGCAGGCCTTTTCTTTATTAAAACGTGGACAATTTAAAAAAGGGAGCCAGCTTTTTTAAAACCTGATAGACGCCCTTTTCTTCGTATATTAAATCCTTGTTTTTCAAAGCCTCGGCGGGAGCAAGAATGGGAGCTCCGCTCTTTTTGGCAATATTCAAATTGAACACGGGGCTCATCTCGTTTTCTTGCCGCTCGAATATTAAGATTTCAATGCGCTTAACCTGGTCTGAGAATACAAAACCTTTATAAAGAGATTCATTTAAAAAAGTTTTCAAGGCGATTAAAAGAGCATAGTCCTTTGGGCCCACGGCCTTTGCTTGTCGCTTTATTTTGGATTTGGAAAATTCCAAGTTGCGCTTTATTTGGAGCACCTTTTTTTCATAAACCAAGCTCTCTTGATGATTTTGCGAAAGGCCAAGGTCCTCGCATCTTAGGATCGGACTTTGGCAGACGGCTCCCTCTTTAAAGGGCAAAAGAACAATATCAACTTTTTCTACAGAAGGCTGGACTCCAAAGTTTTCGTTGTCTACTTCAGCGCTTTCTTTTGACATAAAGAAAAAGATTCCAATGCCCAAAAGCAATAAAGCTCCAATGGCCATTTGGGCATGTTGATTTTTATCATTGTTGGATTTATAAGATTGTCTGGTTTTTCTTTTGCGCTTCTCGGCGCTTCTGTTATTATTTTCCGCCCGCGAATTTCCACTTGTAGAAGCGGGAGAATTGGCTCGATCTCTGAAGGGGGACACAGCTTGGGGCCCGTCTTCCTGGTTCAAAAGACAAAGAGATATATTTCCGCCTATATTGACGGGAAAAAAAGTTGTAAATTCTTCTTTTTGTATTTTTCTGTCGTTAATGAAAGTTCCGTTGCTGGAGCCCAGATCTTCAATAAAGAATTTGTCCTCGATCAAAACAATACGCGCGTGTTTTCTAGAAACGCCTTCGGCAATGATTCTTAAGTCGCAGCGCTTTGAGCGGCCAATAAGGATTTCACTCTTGGAAAACTTGTGAAAAGTAGACTTCTCATTGTTATGGTTAACTTCTATTTTTATCTGCTTTTCCATCAATGCCCTTTACTTTAACGCAAATGGTTGAAAGGCGAAGATTAACGCATTTTTTGCCCGTTCTCGATTTAAATCATCTGTATTATATTGGATATATGGCGAGCAATAATCAAAATGGAGTTTCATTGGTCGGCGTGATGGTGGCGATGGGTCTTGTTGGAGGCCTCGCTGTCACCGTGATGCAAGTGATGAGCAATATGAATCAAGGCCTCACCAGAACCACTGCGTCTGAAGACGAGCTAAATCTTAGAACCGAGATAAGAATGGTTTTGGAAGACAGAAAGCATTGCGCCGCAAGCCTTTCCGGCTATTCAATTAAAAAAGAGAACATAGAACAACCAGTTTGGGAAACTGGCGAACCAGTTGAATTGTGGTATGGCGACAAGGATAGCAATCGAACCCAAAAGAGGTTCGAAGGGACAGACACTTATGGAAAGTTGCGCGTCGGAAGCCTTGAGCTATTTATGAATAACGGAACATTTGGAAATTATCCCAATAGCGGGGGATCTTCTCACAGCGATGTTGGGGAGCTCTTTGTTAAATTGACCAAACCTGTCTCAAACACCAAGCGCAGAGATGTGACAATTCGGTTCCCTTTAAGAGTCACCATGGAAACCGACGCTTCAGGGACAAGTGTGATCAGTTCATGTTCTAGAGAGAACGATTCAGTTCCGGCTCCTTTTTATTCAAGCTGCAACTTTAAAGACTCTGGAACCGATTCTGGAGATGACAGCGGCTGGCACACGGTAACCTGCGGAGGCGACGATGTCATGAGTCAGTTTAGGGTGTACGCCTCGGATAAGTTGGACGGCGGCCTGGACGCAAGCTGTTGCAAACTAAAAAATGAGCCAAGAGACGGTTGCAATTATTACACTTCTCCCACTTCGGGCGGATCAGACGACCAAGCCCACGAAGCGTGGTGCGGAGCCGATGAATTTATGGTTGGCGTTTCCATGAAGACGGGAGGAAGCCGTTTGGACGGGCCAGTCAGGGTGAAATGTTGCAAGTACAAAAATATCAGCCGCGGATCTTGCGCGAGAGGGTGGCAGACAAATAAAAAGTTGGATAATGCTTGGCATGTGGCCTACTGCCCTTCAGGGATGGCAATGGCCGGCATTAGCTTTTACGCAACGGACAGACTTGATAAAATTGAAGAAGTTCAGTGCTGTGAAGTGATTGACAATTAAACATAAAATTCAATAAACTTATAAATCAATCGCAACCCAGAAATAAACAACACGCCTTTATAGAGCTTTCTAAACAGCGCTTCTTTGACCTTTCCTAAAATTTTTACCCCATAATGAGTGCCAATGACAGCGGCGAGCGCCATGCCCAATATCATCAAGGAATGATCTTCAAACTTAAAATCCAGATAGAGAAAGACTGGAATTTTAGAAAAATGGGTAACCATTTGCATAGTGGCCTTGGTGGCCACCACTTCTTCTTTTTTCATGTCCTGGCGAATAAAGAAGGGGGCAATCAAGGGGCCGACCGCGCCGGCCAATATGCCCGTTATGCCGGCCAAAAAACCCACAATGGTCCACCCCCAAGTTTTCACCTCGAAGTGGGGAATCCGCTTGGGTTTGAAAACAGAGTAAAAAATAAGCAATGAAACAACCAGATAGGGAAAACTCTCGCTGATGACGTCTTTTAACAAATAGGCGGCAAGGCCGGCTCCAAAGGGAACGCCAACGACAAAAAATCCAAAAAAACTCCATTTGATGTGCGCCTTTAAAAAGAGCAAGCGGGTGGAGTTGCTGACAAGTTGAACGAAACCGTGAACGGGGATAATCACTTGCAGCGGCAAGAAGAATGTCATTGCCGAAAGCAGCAGGATGCCGCCTCCCATTCCAATCACGCCGGAGATGATGGAGGTTAAAAATGTGATGATTGTTAAAATTAAAATTGTCATAAAGATTAAAGCAATATAGCGCTGTTTTTTGTATTTCCAATCATAATTTCCCGCAGTTATCGAAACTCTTGCCACGCCTAACGCTTCGCGCTATAATTTGCTTGTCAGTAGAGTTCACTCGTCTTGAACCCCGGAACATTTATGGCCAGAAAGTATAGCTACAAGCATTTAGGCAATCTGTGGAAGGATAATGGAAGCCAGCTCAAGTTGGCCCAAGGCAAACGGCAAGCTTTTATAAAAAAGGCGATTGACGACGTTTGTTTGAAGGCCGATTTAAGCGAAACAACCTGGGACTACTCCTATCATTTGTGTTTTGGAATGATTCGGCTGTTAAGAATGGGCCTAAGTCAAAGCGAGATGTGTTATCACCCGGTGTTGGTTCAAAAGCTTTTGCGCTTGGGAAGAGACGTTATGGAATACGCGCAAAGCGACACGGACTTTTTTTATTTGGGAGCGTTCATCGACTTGAAAATTAGCTCGAAATGGAGAAATATTCAGTTTTATCGCTTTATTGTGGACGCCTTGCTAGGCATAAAAAAATATCTCGCTTTCTTTAGCAAAACTCTCAAAACAAAAATTCAAAAAGAATACAAGAAGTTGTATCCCCGAGACTTTGACTTGTATTTTTCCCCAAAACCGCTTCTCACAGGCTAGACATAGCTTGAACGTCAATGACTCGTTTCCCCTTTAAAAGCCGCGCAAAAAGCTGCAAAATAGGTAAAACTTAAAACTTTTATCTAGGGGGAATATATGGGCAAATTCAGATCAGGCGTTTTATACGGAGACGAGCTTTTAGAGCTGTATAATTACGCGAATAAAAATAATTTTGCTTTGCCGGCTGTGAATGTGGTTGGGACCAATTCTTTAAATGCCGTCATGGAGACCGCCAAAAAAGTCAAATCCCCAGTGATTATTCAACTGTCTAATGGGGGAGCGGCTTTTTACGCCGGCAAGGGGTTGGATAACGCCGATCAATCGGCCGCTGTTGCCGGAGCCGCTTCGGCCGCCATGCACGCTCACGAAATGGCCAAATTTTACGACGTGCCGGTTGTGTTGCACACGGATCACGCCGCCAGAAAATTGCTGCCTTGGATTGACGGGCTTTTGGAAGCGGGGGAGTCGTTTTATGAAAAAAACAAGAAACCTCTTTTTAGCTCACACATGCTGGATCTCTCCGAAGAGTCTTTGCAAGAAAATATCGACACTTGTGTTTTGTATTTAGAGCGAATGAAAAAAATGGGAACTCATATTGAAATCGAATTGGGCGTCACGGGCGGAGAAGAGGACGGCGTCGACAACACCGATATCGACAGCTCCAAGCTTTACACCCAGCCCGAAGAGGTGGGATATTCTTACGAAAAGTTAAAAGCAGTGTCCCCCTATTTCACCATTGCGGCGTCATTTGGAAATGTGCACGGAGTTTACAAGCCCGGAAATGTGAAGCTCACCCCCGTCATTCTTAAAAACTCGCAAGAATACATTCAGGGCAAACACAACACTCAAAAAAATCCGGTGAACTTTGTTTTTCATGGCGGTTCAGGATCCAGTCAAGGAGAGATTCGAGAGGCGATCGATTATGGCGTTATCAAGATGAATATCGACACCGATATGCAATGGGCCTTTTGGAGCGGGATAAGAGATTATCACGACAAGAACCGCGATTATTTAAAAACTCAAATTGGCAATCCCGAAAACGCCGACGGTCCCAACAAGAAGTATTATGATCCCAGAAAATGGCTAAGGGCGGGAGAGGAAACTTTTGTTCAAAGGTTAACTCAGTCCTTTGAAGATCTTAATTGCATGGGAAAAAACAAATAGCTAAAAGGGGACCGTTTGGTCCCTTTGTGTCATCACCAGACCAACCATTTTGGCCCTTGAGAGGAAGGGATGCCATATGGCAATGCCAGTGATTTTTACATTCGTTCAATTAGGGATGCCAGCAAGAAGGTCTAGAGCGACGAAGAGATCCCGCCAAAAGAGTGTCTAGTCGACATTGATCTGAAGGCCTGCTTTTATAATCTAGAGAGTCAGCAGCGTCTGCTGGCGTCAAAAATGAAATTTCTTGAGACTGATCAGCCCGACCTGAACTTAATCTGTAGAACCTGGCGTTTTGAAGCCCTTGGTAAGCTGAAAGCGCGCTCCTCACGCAAACCTTGTCGCCTTCGCACGCGTCCAGAAGAAATTCATATTCCTTTTTTAATTTTTCTCTTTCTAAAAATCGCGCGTTTACGCTCCAATCCTCAGGCGTTTTCGCGAAAACTTCCCGGAGACAAGAGTAAGTTGAAAAATAGTCCGATTCGGGCTCTGAGGCAATTGGAAGATCGGGCCCAAAAACATCATAGACTTGGAAATAGGGAGACCTTAAATGCGCAATTTCATGGCAGAGGATCCCATAAAGGGCGTCTTTAGTGGGAAAAGGGAACTTCTCAGAGAAAGCGTCTCGACTTATGAAAACCCAAGAATTATTTTTGGTTCTCCAAACCCAAGCAAGCCCATAACCTTCCTCTTCCACTTCCATATTAAAAGTTGTGTTTTCCTGTAAAAATAGAGGCTCAAAGCGTTTATGGAACTCTCTTACCGCTTGCTCAGGCGAAAAAGAAGGCTGAGCGTAAATTGGGGATGTGAGCAAAAAAGTGAAAAGAATAATGTTAAAGGTTTTTTTCATTTCGCTCCAACACTCATGTCCTAAATTCAAACTTAGCTAATATTTTCGCAACCTTTATGGTTGCTTGGAATGGCGTTTGAAGTTTTTATAGAAGCGTCTAGTTTCTAGACAATTATGTCCTATCCTTATTTCTGAGCGAAAATGTCC
>JBBDND010000028.1:0-7583 GCA_040877865.1 Bacteriovoracaceae bacterium
CACAGACACGGAAATGCTGGACTCAAAACTCAAACAACAACAAAAACTTCTGTCTCTTTACATAAAAACAATAGAAACCAAAGAAGAGGCTTTTGACGCGTTCCTTGAGCTTTTAACCGCTTTGCGCAACGAAGTGGACCTAATCAAGTTATGGAGCAAATATGGCCAGAGCTAAAGAGTCGCCGCTTTTTTTTCATCGGTACGAGCTCAAGTATCATATCCCTATAGAGCTTGTGCCGGAAATAGAGCGATATATCGCGGCATATTGCGAAAAGGACTACTTCTCGGAACAGGCCCCTGGCGGATACTACACCGTCAACAATCTTTACCTGGACTCCCCTAACCTTTCTCTTTTACACAGTCGGCTAAACAAAGAAGACCGCCGCTTTAATTTGCGGGCCAGATGCTACACTGAGAATTTTTCCCCGCCGTATTTTCTCGAAGTTAAATACAAACAAAATGGAAAAGTGAAAAAATACAGGGCGGATTTAGACGCGGGCCAATGGGAAGAGTTCTCGGATAATTTTAACAGATACGAGTATCCATTTCTATCGCGAGAAAAAACCGACGTTGGTGAAAACTTTATTAAATTTGAAAGCTTGGCGCACTCCTTATTGGCGGAAACCAAAGTGCAAACGAGATACCAGCGGCTGGCGTATTTTTCCGTTTACGACGATTACGCCCGGGTGACCTTTGATAAAAATTTGGTGTTTAGAGAGCAAGACGAACTTATTTTTAAAAAGGGAGATTTTTCCAACTACGACCACGGCCTGGTGTTCAATCCTTTCACCAACGTCATCATGGAACTGAAGTGCACCACGCAAGTGCCCTCTTGGTTTCTTGATCTTATTCGAACATTTCAATTGGAGAAATCCAGCTTTTCAAAATACGTGGGAGCGGTCCTGGACTTGTACCCTTCCACAAATTCCAATCACGACCATGAAAGGGTCGCCAATTCTTTTTAAAGGAACGTAATATGAAGCTTTTAGCGCTTGTTTTGTCGCAACTTTTTGTCTTTTCGCTCCCGGCCGGGGAATTGTTTTACGGGGATTCTAAACCTAATCACGCCGCAGTTTCAAGCAATCATGTTCAAACGGCGCAAGCGTTCGTTCAAAAAAGACTAAAGAACGAAACAGGCCATTATGATTATGTCAAAGTCGCCGCGTTCCAAGAAAGAATACTAAAAGAAAGAGAATATTTTTTAAGCGATCTTTATGAAACTGGGTTAATTGAGGAAATCGAATTGCAAATCAGCAAGGAATCCAAGGCCCTGGAAGAAGCAAAGGAGGTGTTGGATCAAAAGAAAGGCGATTTTTTAATCGCTTTTGACCATTATCTCTTGCCAAGGTTGGAGGCCCTTTTAAAAAGTGTCGGCAACGACCCGAATTGTTCCGAGCGCTGCGACGGCATCGTTGACGAGTTTTTAACCATTTATTCCAGCTTTTACTCTCCCGACCGGTACAGAAATTATGTCGACCAGGATTTTAACGTCTGGGGCCACTTCTTGCATCGAAAAGGCTTTTTTATTCCCAAGAGAGCAAGAGAGCTGCCTGAAGCCAACAATTTGGTTGTGGGAGATCGCCAACAAAGACAAGTCCAAGAATGTTTGGGCGTCAAAAAAAAGCCAAGCTCGTTTTTGTCGGAGTCTGAATTAAGGCTCTTAAAAGAATGCGGTCTTGATCTCAGCTCCTTTAACCCGGGAAAAAGCCCCTTTTGGGATCCCGCTTTTGACGGTAGAAGCTATTATGAAAAACATAAGGATCTGTTTCCAGCCCCCGGCGCGCCGGCCTATTTCAAAAGCGTAAAAATGTCTGGTAGAGGATCTCCCAAAATAAAAGCGTATTTTTTAGAACACGGGGTGGAAAAAAAAATAAAAATTAAGATTGGAGGCCTAGAGCCCCACGCTGAAAATATTGTAGGCCGGGCGGGGGCGCTCTTGGGACTGCATCAGGATCTGCAAAAATATTATTCCAAAATTGACGTCGTCTTTGAAGACATGGACGCTTACCGAGAGTTTGAAAGCTTTATATTTAAAAAATTTGGGGAGAGAGGCAAAAACGCTCTGTACAAGATTGAAGATTTCGGAGAAGGAAAAAAGGTCGTTTTTCGCCACGTTTCCGTCGAGGCCAGTCCGGATGACCTGGTCAAAATTGGAAGTCCGGACGTTTTTGGCTGGGACCATAAAAATCGAAGAGAGTACCGTTCAGTTTTGTTGTGGCTGGGTTTTTTAAACATCGCCGACGTAAAGAACAATAATTGGAGAATTCAGCTAAGAAAAACAAATAAAGGACTGCAACCGGAAGTTTCATTGCAGGACGTGGGATATTCAATGGGCAGCAGCCACATCTGGGACAGCTTTATAAGCGGACTTACAGTGAAGGAGAAGTCTCGCAACGTGAACAAATTCTCCGACAGCGTTGTGGAAGACTCCGGGGATTCCATTAGGGTCAAATGGTCTGACGTCTACAGCTATGGCGATCTGTTTGAAACTACAACTTACAACGATCTAAAATGGATGGCGCGCCAAATTCTCTCCATCGCGCTTGATGACTGGAAGTGGGCCATTAAAGCAGGCGGCATGAGCGAAATTGAAGAAAGGCTTTATTTATTGAAGATTGCTTCAAGAAGAGACGAATTGGCCAAAGTCTTCAAGCTGGAAGACGAGTTTTCTCCTTTTGAGCTTGGAAATTTTCGAGACGTAAATATTGACAACAAAGTCAAAAACGGAATGGTTACCGCCCAAATGCTTGAAGGATCGCTTTATAGCTACAGGCAAAACTCGACCATGCGCTCAATTGGAAGTTTTATTCAAAACTCTTTTGACATGGAACTTTTCAATCAAAAAGTTCAAGCTGTCATCGGCAATGAGTTGGGAGGAGACTTTGACATAAAGTTTCCGTTTAAACTTTTGGAAGATAAAAACTTTGGATTTTACTTGGGACAACCGGGAGTCGAGGTTGGTTTTAGTCGAAAGGTGGAAAAGACCAGACATATGCAGTATGAAAACGATGTTCAATATTATTACTGCGTTGACAGTTACACCTTTTCCTTAAAAGCTTCAGCGGGAATCATGACCGAGCTAAACCGCCACCTCCCCATAAGCGTCAAAGGAGAGGTGTCTCTGTTTAAATTTACTTTTGACCACTATCGTCCTTATTCAAGCGCGGGAAAGGCGCTTAAAGCCCCGGCCACTTTGATCTCCTCGCTTTCCGACATGAACGGGCGGCTCGCCCGCTTAAAAAGAAACGAGGCTTTCACCTACAGCAGCGAGTCGGACGTCAAATTTGAAATTAAGGTTGGCCAAGGACAAGATTATAGAATAAAAGCCGGCCACGAAAGGATCAAAACCGACCCCGTCACCTTTTCTAGAAACCAGTTTGGAGAATTTGAAGTATTTCAAGAAAAAACCAGCTCCAGAAGAAATTACGTGGAGCTAAACTTGGGAAAACAATTGTCTTTTTTCTATGTCCCATTGCTGGGAGTGGAACATTCGTTTGAGAAGTTTGAGTCAATGTCCAAGCTTTATCACTTCCCTTTGCCTGAAAGAACCATGGACGACGCCATCGGCCAGGATTACGCCGCGACCGACTTAAAGATTTTAAGAGAGTTGGTCAATGGAAATTTCAACAATCCTTTAATCGAAACCAAAAGAAAGTACAGCCTGGAGACACAAGGTTCGACTTGGACGCGCAGAAGCTTTTTAAAGCTTCTCTTTAGCGGACAAAAATCGGAAATGTACGCGAAAACTTCCATCATTTACAAAGGCGATTACAAAGACGGCAAACAAAAAACTTTCCACCGCTTTTTGGCCAGAAAAAGCGCTCAAACAGGCGTTTCTCATCCAAACCTTGCCCACCTTCTGGTCAAAAAAAATGAGAGCGAAGTGGAAATCCAGCTGGAAAATGACGACCCAAAAGACTTCGTCGTTATTTTAAACAACTTCAATTATAAAAGAAACAGGACTAAGTACGGACTGGAAGTGTTCATAGACGAATTGAACGAGCTTTATTCCGGGAAGGAGCCTTTTTTCACAAAAGACGCTCTGCCGCCCGCGGACGAGGTCGATCATTATAAAAAAGTTTTGTCTCATGTGCGGGTTTTTCTTTTTGGAAAAGGCCTGCTCCAAAAACTGGACAAGCTATGGGATCACGAATTGCGGGCCATCGTTAGAGAGGGAGTGATGGAGCGCTCAAGCCTGGTCGGTGAAGCAAACGCCTACAAACTGTACAAAAAATTGCAATGGATAAGGACGCTGTTCAGAATGGAATCTTTGGACAAAAAAACCGTAGTCAAACAGCTGGGCAAAACCATCTATGGCCTAAAGGCTCATAAAAACGGGCTAACCGCCCTTAAGAAATTGTTTGGAGAAAACCACATGTTTGTCATGGGCGAAATTTACGGAGTGTTGCCCAGTTTTTCCTATTCCCAGGACCAAAACACCCTGGCAGAGCGCCGTTTTGCCGGCAAAAGTTGGGGGAAGTATCGGGACAGGCCGCCATTTTGGAAATTTTTAAAAGACTTTCCCATTATGGCAAGACCCGCCTACGCTCCCCATCCCATGGATATCGAGCGCTTTATGCCCAATCTGCCGACGGGAGAACCGGATGGAATTCCTCATTAGCGCGGCTTATGGCGGTATTTTATAATTTCCAAAAGAAATTTAGCCCAGTTCCCAAAGACGTTCTTGAAAACTTTGCGTGATGAGCGGTGGTCACGTCGTGACTAATTTCTTGCAAAAACAAGTTGGCCGCAAGGCCGGTGTTTTTTGAAAAAGAGTAGTCGCCCTCCAGCGCTCCTTTAAAACCAAAGCTTTCAACTTTTTCTTCTCCCTCAAAAGTGTAAAGGCTGTCTTCTCCAAAAACAAGAAGGTTGCCGGAGGCGTGAACGGCCACTTTCTTCCAATCCATGAGAAAGTAGCGGGCCCCCAAGGATAAATAATTGAAAGTGTCTGAAAGAACTTCCACCGAATTGCTGTCTCTGGAGGGAGCGGCGAAATAAAAGGTTTTACTGACAAGATCCAAACTAAGCTGCCATTTCTCGCCAAGGGAATAAGCCGCCCCAATTGAAAAATATTCGCTTTCATCGCTTTCTTCTTCTATAAATTCCGAGTCGTTCGCTTGTTCAAATTGATAATCAACTCCGCCAATTCTAATAGAGGTCGCGAAATTTTGATTCCAATTTTGCTTCCAGCTCAAAATGACTTCACTGGCGCTTTCAGAGTAAAATTCATGCTTGCCTTCACCGTCATCCAATGTCAGAACCTCTGAATAAGGAACCGCTTCAATTTGAAGCTCGTGAGTGTCTGGCCGATACCAAGGCCGGCTGGCTTCCACTTTTTTCTCTATCTTGTTGGCGCTGGCGGCGACTTGTTTTTTCACGTCCTTATTGACGCTTTCCATTTTGGCGAGCGTCCTTTGCATCTCTTCTTTTTCTTCATTGCTGGCCACTTTGGCGATTTCTTCCTGATCCACCACAAAACCTTCTTTGGCGTCAAGCTTTACGCCCTTTGGGGGAATATAGTCGCCAGTGGCCTGGTCGACGTCTCCCATGTCTTCTTCCGCCGTGAAAGTGGCCGTTTCGTTGTCGAGAAGGGCTTCTTCCGAAGGCGGAACATAGATGGCCGTCTCAAAATCGACGAACCCGCCGGGTTTGGGAGCGCTTTCAAGAGCTTCGATTTCGCCAAGAGCGTCTTCTGTTCCCATAACTTCTTCAGCGGTGTTTTTGCTGTTCATGGACTTGGCCATGGCTTCATATTGTTTTGGGGCTATTTTTACCGGCTGGCTTGGAGCCTGGGCGCTTTCTTGCACGCCGGAGTATTTTCCCGCGTCCACTTCCACCGCCTCTTTGGATTCTTGCAAACTTTTATCGAACGCGTCCAGCTCGGCATCGGAATCGGCCACTCTGGCCGGGCCCTCTGCCGTCAAGTCTTGAGCGGATTTAAGCACGGGCTTTTCTTTTTTCACCATGGCCACCTTTCCCTCAATCGTCACCAAGCTGGTGTTTTTATTTTGAGCGTTGTAGACGGCCTGAAACTTGGTGCCTCTAACCCCCATGACCGCGGAGCGGGTTTTGATAATCATTTTAGTTTTCTTTTTCTCGTTTTCCTTTTTATCCACTTCCGCTTTGATGGCGCCGGTCAACAAATTGATCATATTTGGCTTTTGCTCGGGCATCTTGGAGATGACCACTTTGCTTTTTGGCCCCAAGTTCATGGTGGAATTGTCGGCAAACCGCAGTCTGACAACGCTTTTCTCTCCAGTTAAAACAGAAGTGTCTTCGGGCAAGACTTCTCCCCGCTTGACCGGGCTGGCGTCGCGCTCCCCGGGCTTTAACTTGGTGACTTCCCCTCTTGTCATCACCACCTTGGCGGAAGGAGCCGCCAAAGCGCTAGAGGTTTGAAACAACAAACACAATATAAGCGAGGCGGACATTGTCTTTTTCATAGATTCCTACTTGTTGGCTTCTTTTTCCGTTATTAAAGAAAGATTTTCTAGTTTATGTTTTTGTAATGTGTCCAACACCTTAACCAGTCTTTCATATTTGACGTTTCCGTCCACTCTAAGATTCACCAAGGATTTCTTTGAAGTGTCCACAAGATGTTCGTTTAATTTTTCAAGACTGGTGTCTTTGCCGTTATAAGCGATCTTGTTCCCAGTGAGTTCAATGGTGATATCCTCTTTAGCGGCGCTTTCCGTTTTTCCCTCTTGAGTCTTTGGCAAACTAAGCAAAAGGGCCAACTCTTCTTTTTTAAACACCGAGGAGACCATAAAAAATATAAGCAACAAAAAGACAACGTCGATTAAAGGGGTCAGTTCAGGGGTAAGATATTCTCTTTTTGATTTTCTAGACATTGCGCTTGCCAAAAACTTCTTTTATAGCTGTTTTTTCCAGTCTAATTTCCAAGTCGTCTAAAAGCCCGGTCAGGTAGTTGTAGCCAATAAAATGAGGGATGGCGACAATAAGGCCTCCAACCGTTGTTAAGAGAGCCATGGAAATGCCGCCGGCGAACGAAGAAGGATTGGCGAGTCCTTGTTCGGAGATGACTTTAAAGGCGGTCAGAATGCCCAAGACCGTTCCCAACAATCCCAATAACGGAGCCACAGAAGCGATGATTTTAATTGTGGTCATGCCGCCTTCCAGGTTATGCACCCTGGTTTGAACTTCGTCTTTTAAAATTTGCATCGACATGGAAAAGTCTTTAAGCTCGCCCATCTCGTCCAGTTTATTTTTAATTTCTTCTGTCATCGCCTGAATATTTTTTTTAGCGCCCAAAACCACAAAAAGTTTCCAAAAGAGAATGGCAAAACCAATAATGTTGGCAAGCAGGAGCAAATACATAATCGCTCCTCCCTGATTAATATAGTCAAATAGTCTCATCCCGCGTCCTTAAGCATAGGTTTACAGTTATTTTACAAAAGTTTGAAGGGAAAACAAGACGGTTAATCGCGCGCTTTCTTAGCGGAAAAGAGCTGGTAACATCTTTTTAAAATCCAAAACAACAAAAACGCCAGAAGAATCGCTCCCACCGCGACCTTGAACTCCTTGAATTTGCCCACTATCACGTCTCCGTAATAAGCCACCAA
>JBBDND010000029.1:0-7560 GCA_040877865.1 Bacteriovoracaceae bacterium
AACATTCTTTCCGTGTCGTGATAATTCATTTGGCAGCCGTAGGTTTTTACCCACACTTTCCTGGGAGGAAATTCGATATCCCCGACGACTTTAACGTCGGACGCTTCATTAGTTTGAATAGACATAAGGTCACCCTGTTTATTGGTTCTTATTGTGACGCGAAAAATAGCAGATGAAGCGCGCGGTGTAAATATTTAATTTAATTGAGAGACTCGGATCTTCTAATTAAACCCATCCCCTTAAAACCGCAAAATAAAAGCAAAGATTAAATAAAAAATGCAAAAAAATAGGCTCCCAGACCGCGCCGGTTCGCGTTCTGGCCTTGCCGATAACCCATCCCATGGCAAAAGCGTAAACGAGCTGAATGACAATAAATGGCCGAAATTCCTCAGGCAAATGCCAAATCCCTGGCAAGTGAGACACAGAAAATAAAAAAGAGCTGATGAGCAAAGCCTTGGTTTCCGAGTTTAGAGCTCTAAGCAAAGCTCCCAAAAAAGCGTGGCGGAAAACAAGCTCTTCCAGCAAAGGCGCCAAAATCAACAGCTGTAAAATAGGCCTTTCCAGATAGCGAAAAGGAGTCGCAATCGAAGCCATTTTTAAAAACATGATAGAGGTCAGCGCCAAGAGTAAAATGACAAGGCATCGCGCAAGGGCCCCTTTAAAATGTTTAGGCCAGGTTGGTTTTTTTAAAGGCAGTTGGTAAGCGATCCCTATCAAAACCGCAAAGAGAACGTCCCAAAGGTAGGCGATAGAAACAGTGCTGTCCAATTGCGCCAATTCCCAAGGAAAAAACCAGGCCACGCCAAAATAAAGAGCGACAAACGCTAAAACAATAAAGATATTTTTCTGAAGCTTCATGGGCCCTTAGGCTAGCTTTTTTAATTTGGCTTCGCAATATTTGAGAAATTCTTTTTTAAATCCCACCGGATCCAATATTTCCACGTCCTGGCCTAACTCTTCCAGCCAAAAATAGATTTCTTCGCTGGGCTCAATTGAGGCGGCCCAAATAAAATCCCCTTGAGGATTGGTAAACATGCATTGGTTGGCAAAGTGCTGGTGTTTTAAATTAGAGTTAAAACTTTCTCGTGAATAAACTTTGAGCACCAGTCTAACTTCTTTTTCCGCGACTGCCCGCAAACTGCAGATGAAATCTTCAACTTCCATTTGAGAAAAAAGCTTTTTCCAGATTTTTTCCTCTTCCGTCGCGCTCTGGATCTCGTTAATTCCGACATTAATTAAACAATTGTCCTGAACTTCCTCGCCGACCAGCGAAAGAGCTCCGTCTAGAAAGACCACCTTGCGAGGAAATACAGATATTTTTTGTCCTTCCTTTAAAGAAATTTTCAAAGCCGATTTGTCGAGAATCGCTTCTTCAATAAAAGCCGCCAGCTCGCTTTGCATGGCCTGGTCGCTGCCCACCACTTGGGGAGTTTGAAGGGACATGACGGTCTCCAACTTTTTGGCCGGTTCAAACAAGTCGTGATTTTGATATTGATGCTCAGCCGCTAAAAGGGCGCTCTTTAATTTTTCATAAAAAGGCTTGCCTTCGTTTTCTGAGATCTTTGGAAAGCAAGCTTGGAATTGCAGCCACTCTAAAAGGGTAAACTCCAATGTGATTTTGCTTGGATTGGCCGGAGCCGCGTATCGCCGTTCTTTTTCAGAATGCCCTTCTTTAGAATGTCCTTCTTTAGAATGACAGGCAAGATCGCAGTCGACTTCCTTTAAAAAAAGAATGAATGAATTGAGTTGGCTTTTTGAGAGGGACAAGTCTGAACAGATCTCGTCATATTCTTTCTCTTTATCAAGTTGAATTAAATATTGGATAATATCCCAAAACCTGTCTTGATCCAGCAACGACTGAGAACCCATACAACCTCGCTTTAAGTATTCCTGACTAAACCTATCGGTTTAAAAGGGCAAAACTTTAGTGCTTTTTAACCGCCCATCAGGCATAATAAACTTATGTTTTGGAAAAATGCATTGAAATATCCAGTACTTATAGCTGGAATTATTATGTTTAGCATCTTCATTTTTGACCCGAACACCGAACGTTGGTGGGCAAAGGTTCAAGGCAGATATATACCCAGCACTTGTCGGGCCCTGGCGGACAGAGTGGAGGCCAAACAGCCGGCGGATTGGACGATTGAATGCCCTCATACTGACAGGCTTGTTCTTACGGTCAGCTTTGATGAAAACTACGAAGATCTGGCGCGATTGCGGGCCAATATCTACCGAAGCATGGCCAATAATTTGAAAAAGTTTTCTCGTTTCGCCAATCCTGAGACCTTGCAAAACTTGGCCGTTTTTGAAATTTTTATGGTTCATGACAACATTAAAGTTTGGGGGCAAACAGACGGGCAAGCGATGGTCCAATTAAGAAATTTAAAAACTAAAGATAAAATAGCCAAACATTTAGAATTAACCGTTAAAGTTAAAGAAACTGGAAAATAAATCTAGACTTTCGTCCACAGCGCTCCTTCCGTTTACACTGTACGAATAACAATGCAGAAACAACCTGGCCGCTCTTTCGCCGCCATATAATTCGTCCCCCAAAATGGGAAATCCCTCGGCCGCCAATTGAGCGCGAATTTGATGTCGATGACCTTCTTCAAGAGCGATTTGAACCATGGTTAAATCGCGCTCCTTGTTATGCTCAACTCTGCGAGCCTCTATGCTGGCGGTGATTCCTTCAGAATATTCCAGGCCAAAAGCTTTTGCTTTAGAGTTTTTTGGCCCGCCATAAACCAACTTATGCTCCAGCAATTGGCTTGAAAAGTTTCCTTGAACTATGGCGTAATAGGTTTTTTCCTTAACCAAAGTCGCAAAGTTTTCTCTTAATTCTTTGTGCAAAAAGTTTTTTTTGCAGTAAATGAGAAGACCTGAGGTCTCATAATCAAGTCTGTACAACAATCCTCTTTCAAAGCGAGACGAGTTTACCGTCAAAATCTTGTCGGAAAAATTTTGTCTAATATAGCTTAAAGCGTTGTTGGTGTCGCTGTACTTTAGAGGGTGAGAGTGGCAATTATACCCCTTGGACAACACAATAAAGTCATCGTCTTCTTCCAAAACTCTCATTCTTTGATTGGAGCAGAGGGGATTTATCTTAAGATAGTTTAAAGCGTCTAAAGACACTAGACGCTCTTCCTTTGGCGCAATAGATTTTTCCCAATCCTTTTTATTTTCTCCCAGTTTTTTTAATTGGCTTTTGGTGACGGGAGTCGCCTCTTCAAGGGCTTCAAAAAGAGAAGAAAATTCTCGTAGAAAACAAATGCCGGCGGTTTTATTTTGATCGCCTGACATTATTGAGCCTGAATTTGTTTTCCCTTGCTTCTAAGATCGCGCTTGCGCAAAAGAAATTCCACCTTTCGATCCCCCGCGGATCCAGTCGCGCGGGTGTCGCCATAAAACACAGTGGTGATTTTTTCAGGACGCACGCCTCTTTTGACAAGCGCCTTGGTGACTTCCTGGGCTCGCAATGAGCTTAGCTCAAAAGCTCCTATCGACGGATCTTGCTTGTAAGATTCGCCTTCTTGAGCGTATCCCTCTACAAATATGGTCCAGTCATTGTCTCTCATTAACTTTATAATTTTTTGAAAAACGGGAACCACATTGGAATTGGACATGACAGTGCTTCCCTTCTCAAACAAAATAGTGTCCTTGACCCGCACTTTTATTCCTTCGGGCATTTGCTCCATGACCACGGATTCGGACAAATTATAGTCTTGCAAAACTTTTTGCATTTGATCGGCGTCTTCGTCGGACTCGCGGTTTATCTCAAACTTGTCCAAAATGCCTTCGGTGGTTAAAAGATCAATGGGAAAAGGCTCCACCGGATCTTGCGACTCGATCATCGTTGGAGCGTCGTCGGGAGATTTGCCCAGCTGGATGGTTTCTCCAATTTTCATGGCGTTGCCGGCAAAGGCTTTTCGAATTGATCCGGCCACCGAGTTGAACTTGGACTCGTCCTGCTTGCTCATGGCATAAAGCAAGACAAAGAATGTGAGCAAAAGCGTCACCAAGTCCGAGAACGTGGCCATCCAAGCGGGGGCGCCTTTTGGAGGACACTCTTCCCGCTTGGGGGGCTCTGGACAGTCTAATGTTTCTTCATCAGCCATCTTACGCCGCTTCCTGATCTTCTTGGTTCCTTTCGCCAGGAGGCAAGAAAGAATCCAGTTTTTCTCTTATGACTCTGGGGTTTTCCCCAGCGACTATTCCCAAAACGCCGGCAATAATAATATTCATTTTAAGCGCTTCGGATTCAGATCTAAATTTAAGTTTGTTGGCGATGGGCAAGGCGAAAACATTTGCCAGAACAGCGCCGTAAAACGTTGTTAAAATCGCCACGGCCATGGCCTTTCCAAGCTCTTCCGGCCCGCCAGAGAGGTTTTGAAGCATGATAACCAGACCAATAAGCGTTCCAATCATGCCAAAAGCGGGGCCGTCGTTGCCGATGTTTTCCATGATGGCAACGCCGGTCTTGTGCCGATCCACCATGGAGTCTATCTCTAATTGCAATATTGAAGTTATAACTTCGGGAGGCCGATTGTCAGCCGCAAGCGTCACCGCTTTTTTCAAAAAGATGTCTTCAACCGGAACTTTTTCAAGAGCAAAAACAGATTCTCTTCTGGCGGTCTCGGCCAATTTTTGAATTTCGCCAATCATCGCTTTGGGATCGGTGGGCGTGGTAAAAACAGATTTCATATACACAGGAACCAAAGTTTTAATTTGCTCCAGTGGCCACTTAATAAAGACCGCGGCGACAACTCCCCCGCCCACAACCAAAATGGAAGGCGTGTTGATAAAAGCCCCAATGCTTCCGCCTGAGAGAATCGAGCCTAAAATCGCGGCCACCGCCAACACTAAACCTACAATAGTTGCAATATCCATAGTTCATCCCATTAAAAATTTATTCGTTCGTACTACAAATCGGAATCAAAAAGGGTGAACTTTAAAGAAAATTAAAGAATCTAAATACTTAGAAGAGCGAATGAATCAACTTAGGAGGCTTTTTTGAGTTCCTCTAGTTTTAACAAGGCTTTAACCTCGTCCTCGAAACTGCGTTTCACAACGCCCTTGGCAGTCTTTTCCTCCACCAATTTGAAAAAGATATTGTCCTCGTAGGAAATCGAGCACATGATAGTTAGAAGATGGGTGAGTTTTAGGTTGTGATCCTTTAACACCGGCAAGGAAACTCTATCAGGTTGGTCAATAATATTTTTCAACCAGTTTTTAATGGCCAAGATGCCCCGCAACTTTCTATCCAAGTCTCTGCAAGAGAACGACTCAACTAAACTTTCTTGTCTGCAAAGGAAGTTTTCAATTAAAAGAAATTCCTCTTTACCTATTTTTTTGGTGAATCTGTTTTTTAGAGAAAACAAGCAAGACTTTGCCGTTTCAAGATACTCCAAAAACAGCTCTATCGACTTTACTTGATCGCTTTCACTTTCCAACAAATCATTGATTATTTTTTGCATTTTTGGGTGAATAAGCCCCGTTTGCATCTCTTCCCAGGCCTCTTTCAGACAAGGATAAGCGGCAAAGGCGTTAATCAAAGGCCTGATATAAACTTCATTCAACTCGTTGATGACCGCGCTCAAATAGTTTTCCATGCTTTCTTTTAAGAACTGCATTTTTTCGGCGTCGCGATACATAACGCCTTCGTGCCTTGCCTGCTCCGCCATAATAAGAAAATGCTGCGTCCTTCGATTCAAGGCGTTCCACGCCTCTTGATACACGTTCTCTTGGAGCTCGCAACTCCTAATAAAATAGTCATAGGTTAGATTGCGGTTCATTTCCAGCCAACGGGGAAATTGGTTGTAAATTTCCGACTTATTGTTTGCAAGCTCAAACGTTTGAGCGGCTACAAACAAATTCTGAGTCTGATGTGAAGTGATCAGTTCTTCTAGATCCGAACATATCTGCTCGTGATTCTGAACATGATTGGCCTTATATACGAACAGGTCGCCAACTTTTAACCAAACTTGATAGTTTTTCTCTTGATCAAATTCTTCCAACAGGCCGTTTTTATTTCTAGGATTTTTTTCTATGGCGTCCAACCTTAGGATGTGAATGGAATCCAAGTTGGACATGACTAAATGAGTTTCAACTTGATTCTCAATTTGCTTTTTAAGCTCTTGCAAAATGGCCTCGCCCATTTGGGCGCAAGACAAGTCCTTTTCCATGAAAGGAATGAGGCAACTTCCATACTCGCCGATTTTATTTTTAATTTTAAACATGAGATCGTGGGCAAACTTTTCGTCCCATGGAATAAAAACATGTTTGCGAACATTCTTTTGCAGCAGAGGATCTTTTGAGAAGGTGTAAATATTTGAAACTCTCTCAAACACCTTCGAGTGGGCCCATTTCATTCAGCCTCCGGAATGATTCAATAAAATTACGCGCTAAATCAATTCTAAAGGAAAACCATATCTCGGACAAGACTAATCAGGCATTTTCAATAAATAGAAATAAATTTAAGGACATAGAGGATGCAAAACTAGGATTTTGCATCCTCCAACATGGTGGCGTCAATATAATTGACCATGGCCTTTCTTAACTCTCCCAGACTGATTCTCTCGTCAGTCACATCAGCTTTGAAAAGCTCTTTGCGAATCATTTCAACCGGAAATCCGGTTAAATCGGCTAGCGACTCAAGTGAAATCAACTCTTGGTCCCGCTCTTTGTTTTCCAGCATGCTAAGCTCCTTGCCATTGCTTTTAACAATCCATTCCGTGGATAGTTCCCCTCTCTTGAAACCAAGCATATCTAGATCAAAAAACTTATGTCAAACAATCTAATTGAAATGTAAGTTTTTTTAACATTCCCTTAAGAAATCTAGGCTAAAGGACTGATATTTTTAATTTTTATTTCTTAAGAAGTTGAAGAAAGCTTTCCATTTTCGCATAGGTTTCATCAAACTCTGACTGAACCTCGCTATTTAGGGTAATGGCTCCTCCCGCGCAGTACTTCATTTCTCGAGACGAAAAGTCAATTTCGCAAGAGCGAATGTTGATAGAGGCGGCTTTGAGATTTCGATGCAAAATAACGGTGGAGCCGCAATAAAAACCTCTTTCATGCTCCTCAAGATCTCGCAAAATTTTTAAAACTCGTTTTTTAGGAGCGCCGGTCACGCTGCCGCCGGGAAACAAACCTTTTAGCGCGTCCCTTAAATTCAGCGGGCCGTTAATGGCGCTTTCCACAATCGAGTATTGATGAACGATGCCGGGGACATGCAGCGGAAGTTTTTTTGAGCGCGTTTGGGCGGGGCTCATCTGAACTCTGGTTAAATCATTGCGCACCAGATCGGTGATCATATACAACTCCGCCTGATCCTTGAGAGAGTTTTTAAGAATGGACCAAGCTTTTTTTCTCTCGCTTTCTTCGTTTATTTTTATGGTGCCCTTAATGGGCATGGAATAAATGGAAGAGGAGCCCCCTTCTTGATTTCGCACTTGAAATAAACACTCGGGGGAGTTCGAAAGAAACAGTTGATTCAATTCGCTAATAAAGGAGCAAAGCGCGTAGGCCCCCAAGCTTAGAGGCATGCACCACACATTCTTT
>JBBDND010000030.1:0-7471 GCA_040877865.1 Bacteriovoracaceae bacterium
TTTCCCGGTTGAGCCAAATCCGCCGGCCCCGCGCTCAGTGGAATTTAATGTTTCGGTCTTTACAAACGCCGCCTGACAAACAGGAGCCGCCACCAACTGGGCCACCCTGTCGCCATGTTGAATAATTTCGTCTTTAGCGCCGAAATTCCCCATAATCACTTTCACTTCTCCTCTGTAGTCGGCATCGATTGTTCCCGGCGCGTTGACCACCAACAAGTGAGTTTTAAGACTCAAGCCGGAACGAGGCCGCACCTGAACTTCGTATCCTTTCTCGATCTCGAAAGCAAGTCCAGTAGGAATCAAAACCCTCTCTCCCGCCTTTACAATTAATTGCTCTCCTCTCCCCACACAGGCTCGAATGTCGGCGCCGGCGGCTTGGGCGGTCTCATATTGAGGAAGCGGCAACTCGCGATCGTAATGTTCCAACATCTTTATCTTAATAGTGGGCACAACTCCCTCCTTATTATCCGTTCATTATTAACAAGCTGTATTTGCTTTTGAAAATTTTTTTAACCAGCGCCTGCACGCTCTCGGCGCTAACATGGTTCAAGCGCTGAATTTGACCGGCAAGGCTAAAATCCGAAAAATTTAACATCTCCATTTCCGCCAAATATTCGTTTCGCTCCAGCATATCGTCAAAGCCCAGGCTCCAGGCCTGCGCCAAACGCTTTTTAATGGCCTCGATATCTTTAGCGGGTGGACCTTTTTGCGCCAATTCTTCCAGCGCTTCATCCACTTTGTCTCGCAACTTTCCCACATTTTTTTTCAGGGTGTGGAAAATCATAATGTAGCTTCCGCAAGCGGCATAAGTGTTTATGGCAGACCCCAACCCGTACACATAGGCGTTTTTCTCCCTTAGTTCCATAAAAAGTTTAGAGCTCATGCCCCCTAGCAAGTACTCGTCAAGCGCCAAATAATTGTAGTAATCAGGATGAAAAATGCTGGCGCCGTCAAAAGCGTAGAATACAATGGAGCTTTCCATCGGCCTTTTTAATTTGGCGCTGGCATGTTTAAGCTTTGAAAACCGCTCCTTCTTTTCAAGCCTGAAAGGCTTTATTTGCTGGCGCTCTTTTTGTCCGGCCTTGGCAAACTCGTCCATATATATTTTTTCAAGAGAGTCGAATTTTTTCCCGCCAACCACGCTAAGAATCATGCGCTCCGGTCGATAAAACTTCTTATAAAAAGTTTCCAAATCCTTTACCCTGAACGATTTAACATTTCCGATGGCGCCTCCGATGGGATGTCCAAGCGCCTCGTTAAAGTTCTTTTTATAGAGATATTCCAGGCCTTCCGTCTCATGGTCGTCTTTGTCTTCGCGCAACTCCTGCAAAATGACTTTCTTCTCAAGCGCCAAGTCTTTTGAATTAAAAACCGGATTTAAAAACAAAGACAAAAATTTGGGCAAAAACTCATCTAAAGAGTCGGCGGCGCAATCCAACTCAAAACAAACGTATTCTTTATAGGTATAAGCGTTTATCTGCGCCCCTTTGCTCTCCATTTCTTGCACCAGGCTTCCGGCGCGCTCTTCCTTAAAAAGCATGTGCTCAATGACATGCGCTATGCCGTGTTGTCCTTTTTTTTCAAAAACCGATCCCGCCAAGAAATAAAGATTCACGCAGGCCGACTCCATGCCTTTGAATTGATGAAACAAAGACACCGCTCCATTACTAAAAAGAGACCTGCGAACAGGTCCCTTTTCGAATGATTTAATGATTTGACTAGACTTAAGCTTTGTCATTATCTTGCAAAGCCCGCCTTTATTTTTTAGAAATTGGCTTCACCGCTTTTGCGGAAAGCTTGATTTTTCCAAAACGGTCGACTTCCATAACCTTAACGTCAATCATATCCCCTTCGGACAGGTATTGGTTCACGTCGCTGACTCTTTCATCGGCTAGCTCGCTTACATGCACCAGGCCGGAAACGCCGGGAGCGATATCCACAAAGGCGCCGTATTCTTTAATCGTCACGACTTTGGCGGGATAAATCGCGTCGATTTTAGGACCGGTAATTTGCATGTCCACCAAGTTGATGACCTCGTCTAGAACTAGCGGATCGGAAGAAAGAACCTTAACCATTCCCTCCTCTGTGATCTCGATACTAACGCCAAACTCTTCTTGGATCGCTTTGATATTTTTGCCGCCGGGGCCGATCAAGGCTCCGATTTTGTCTTTAGGAATCATGGTGGACTTGATTTGCGGCACGCCTTCTTTAAACTCAGGCCTTGGAGCGGAGATGGTTTTGGCCATTTCTCCAAGAATGTGAAGCCTTCCCTCTTTCGCCTGGCTCATGGCCTTCATAAAGATTTCGTTAGTGATGCCTTCGATTTTAATGTCCATTTGAATGGCCGTTATGCCGTCGGCGGTGCCGGCGACTTTAAAGTCCATGTCTCCCAAGTGATCCTCGTCCCCCAGAATATCTGTTAAAATTTGATATTTTTCGCCATCCTTAATCAGACCCATTGCCACGCCCGCAACCGGTTTCTGCAAAGGAACTCCGGCGTCCATCAAGGCCATGGAACCTGAGCAAACAGAGCCCATGGAGCTAGAACCGTTAGATTCGGTGACTTCACAGGTAATTCTCACCGTGTAGGGAAAATCAGCCGTTGGGGGCATCATTTTTCTAAGCGCGCGTTCAGCCAGATTGCCATGGCCGACTTCTCTTCGGCCTACGCCTCTATAGCCTCTGGCCTCACCAACACAATATGGAGCAAAGGTGTAGTGAAGATAGAAGTTGTCGTAAGACAGACCGTATATGCTGTCTTTCATTTGCTCGCCTTCTTTGCCCCCGATAGTGGCGGTGGTTAGGACTTGAGTCTCACCCCGGGTAAAAAGAGAAGATCCGTGAGGAACTTTTAGAACACTCACTTCCGTTTCAATTTCCCGCACTTCAGTAAGACCTCGGCCGGCGATTCTATTTCCGTTGTCCAGGATGTCATTTCGCATGATTTTATAAACCATGTCGTCCATCCCTTGATAAGCGGCGTTTCTGGCGCTTTCATCTTCTTCCACGCCAAAGGCTTCACGGTTGTCTCTAATGTCTTGCGCCACTTTTCTTGTCAAATCTCTTATGGCGGAAGCTCTTTCTTTCTTCTGGTTGATTGTCAAAGCCGCAAGCACTTCTGACTTGTAATCGTTCATTTTTTCTTTAACTTTTTCGTTTGCGACTGGCTCTCTCCATTCTCTTTTCGGCTGTCCGGCCTCTTTGGTCATTGTGTCCAAAAGATCGCAAAATTCTTTAATGCTTTCATGTCCAAACTTTAAGGCTTCCATCATGTCTTCTTCAGAAACCTCGTTAGCCTCGCCTTCCACCATTAAAATAGCTCCCTTGGAAGCGGCAAGCACAAGCTCAATTTCAGAAGCTTTTAATTGCTCCCTGGTGGGGTTAAGCACAAGTTTTCCGTCCAGTTTTCCGACCTTGCAAAAGCCGACCGGGCCGCTAATAGGAATGTCGGAAACGGCCAAAGCCGCAGTGGCTCCCAGTCCCGCCAAGACTTGAGGATCATTCTCTTCATCGTAAGACAAAACCTGTCCCATAATAATGGTTTCGTACATATAGCCTTTGGGAAATAGCGGTCTTAAAGGACGGTCAATCATTCTCATAAGAAGAATTTCGTCATTTGAAGGTCTGGCCTCTCTTTTCATAAAGCCGCCCAAAAATTTTCCTACAGCGGTGAATTTCTCTTTGTAATCAACCATTAAGGGAAAGAAATCTTGCCCTTCGTTCACGCTGTGGGCGCTTGTGACGGTAACCAAAACTTGGGTTCCGCCGCAGGTGACCAGAACCGCTCCGTCGGCCAGTTTAGCCAACCTGCCTGTCTCCAATGTCACTTCTTTTCCACCATAATTGATGGTGAATTCTTTTTTGTTGTTCAACATGTTTTCTCCTTGAACGTTTAAATGGAGCGCCTTTGCCGGCGCTCAAATTGTTTTTTAAAAAAGATAAAGAAGAACAGATTTTTTAGAGAATCTAAAAAATTGCAGGTTTAAAAGATATATGAAGGTACGTGATACTTTTTAAAAGGCGCCACGCGTCTTCATATATCCTTTAAAACTGCTCTGCTTTTTAAATCAACTTTTCTGTTTTCAGTATCCCACTTATTTTATTAAATAAAAGGCTCTTTTAAAAGTAAAAAGGGAGTCTTGCGACTCCCTTATGGCTTACTTTCTAAGTCCTAACTCTTTAATTACAGCTTTATATCTCTCGCTGTCTTTCCCGCTTAGGTAGCGAAGCATTCTTCTTCTCCGCCCAATCAGCTTCATCAATCCTCTCTTGGAATGGTGATCCAATTTGTGATCGGCAAAATGCGCGGTCAAATAACTAATTCTTTCCGTCATCAAAGCGATTTGAACTTCCGCTTTTCCAGAAGCCTTTTCACTGCCGCCAAACTTGCTTACAATTTCAGCTGTTTTTTCTTTTGTTAACATGCTTTTCTCCTTTCCAAGTAACAAATTTGCCTTTGTAACCGAGACAAGGTTGATAAAAAATCAATCTTTCTTGATTAGAATAAAGTGAAGATTTATCCCAAATAATCGGACATGTAAACCTTTAATTTTTCAAGCAATCTCGCCTCGATTTGCCGGATGCGCTCACGAGAAACTCCATAGTCGTCAGCGATGCTCTGAAGCGAAGGAGGTACTTCGCTAAGCAAGCGTTTTTTAAAGATTTCTTTGTCGCGGGGTTTTAAATCCAAAATGAACTGTTCTAGTTGCTCTTCTAAAATTTCCAAAGATTCCATATGCCCCAAACTCTCGTCGATAGGAATATCCGATCCTGGAAGAGTGTCTAAAAAACTGCCGGAGCCCGACTCTTCAGTAAATTTATTGTCAAGACTGACTTCGGCCCCGCTGGAACTTAAACGAATGTCCATCTCCTTAACCGCTTTTTCTGACACTCCCAAATTTTCCGAAAGAAGTTTATGCTCCGGCTCAATCCCCTGATTCAACAACCGTTCTTTTTCTCGCATAAGATTATAAAAAAGCTTTTTCTGTTCGGCGGTGGTTCCAATTTTTATGAGACGAAAGTTGTCCAAAATAAACTTTAGAATATAGGACTTGATCCACCAGCTAGCGTAATAAGACAGCTTGGCCCCTTTTTCGGGGTTGTATTTAGACACCGCCTTCATCAGACCGATATTGCCTTCTTGAATAAGATCCATCACATTTTTATAAGCGCTCCTATACTCCATCGCTATTTTGACCACTAAGCGCAAATTGGCCACCACCAACTTCTTGGCGGCTTCGATATCGCCGGTTTCATTCAATTGCTTGACCAAACGTTTCTCTTCTTCCCGATCTAACAATTGATAACGACTAATTTCTTTAAGGTACTGATGGAGAGGATCTTTCGCTTTTTGACCGCGCGAAACGGTTAAATCTTTTCCTTTAGAAAGCGCCGGCAACAAGTTTTCAAGGATTTCAATTTGTTCGGCTTCACTGGAGTCAGATCCCATATCCGAATCGGCTTCTGAAGAAAACCTGGAATAATCTTCGTCTTGAAGCTCTTCAAACACTTCCTCTTGCTCGGATGGGCCTAACACCTCTCCTTCTAAAGATTTATTTTTCTTTTTGTCGTTCGTTTTTTTGCTCAGAGCCACATCCTCAGGTTGACGGTAATGATTCAAAATTGATTTTTATTTGTTAAAAGTCAAGGCTTGGGAAGGGTATTTTGTCTTAAACCTGTCTCTTAAATATTTAAGGGCGAATAACCCAAAGCGAAAACGCACCGGAACCTTCACCACCTCATGAGAAAGATCGTTAAAATAAGAGCCTCCATAACGGGTAAGCCGCTCTAGCAAATCTTTGGCGATTATGGACGAAAACTTTTCATTCCACAAAGGGATAAGGAATAATGATTCTTTCTCTTTAAGCAGCAAGTCCACATAGATTTCAAATTTTTCCCCCAGCCTTTTCATCTTTTCAAAATCGCTTTTGTTATTGGCCTGGACATATTCGCGCCTTAACCAACTCAAATAACTCTTAGGAAACTCAAGACGAAAGACGGAGGAAATTTTATCCACAACTTTCAGCTCTCGATCCAACTCTCCCATTGTGAAATCAAACACCAACCCAAGCTGTCCGCTCGACTTGGCCAGCTCCGTTGAAGGCGCCAAATCAACAAATAACGATTCTTCATACAAAAGATCCACAATCAATTGGCCTGTTTTTGCTTCTGCCCACTCGTCCCAGCGCCGCTCTACGGTGTTTGATAAAAGCCCTATTAAATCGGCGTGCTTGTCGGCTGAGAAATACAAGTCGGGAACGCCCGTCATTAGCGCCAAAAAATTCATCGGCTCTAAAACGGATTCTTCCAAGGTTTGTTTTTGTATCCAATCTCTAATGGTGGGCCCGGCGTTTTTAGCTTTTAAACTCGTTTCTTTAAAGTGATTGCAATAGAGAACGTTTAAATCGTCGTCAACGCCCGAACTTCCCACCATTCGGGGAAAAATCTGATTAAAGGTCGGGAAATTTCTTCTTCTGCACAGCAGGTCTTCGCAAGCAACCAAGACCGCGTCGTCGTTTTTTTTCAAAACTACGGCCTCCCTTTCCGGGTCCCAGGCGGTCTTTTTTTGGGTCAGATGATTAAATACTTTGGACATGACAAAAGGATTTCTCAGGTAGGGAGCGAGCAGTCCGTAATTGTCCACGTTGCCGTCCCAAGAGCAAAAAGCTTTAAAGTTTTTCAAAGCAAAGTTAAACTCTCGCCGCTTGACCTCAAAGCTTGAGCTTCTTTTTATGTTCTGAGCCGAAAAATAAGGAGAGCCTTCCAAATTTGGAAGCTTAAATGAGGTTCTTTTTTCTTTAAGGTGGTAAAAGTTGTTTTTTAACAGCTTCTTGCTAAAGACAGAAATATTCTCAGAGCAATTGTTAACAACTAGATTGCTAACCATATTGTCGAACTCTTTACTTTCTAGCTTAAAAGCTTTGGTGTACTCCACAATAGCGCGAGTGGCATAATCTAGGCCGATGTATTGCAGGGTCGCGGCAACACTGCGCTTGGCGCTCTCTTCCGCCCAAAAGGCGGGGTAAGTGTAGAAGCGCTCCACCGCGCAGGTATTGACCAAATTGGCGCCTTGCTTAAAAGCGCCCTTATAAAGTTCGAGTTTTTCTTTTTCTCTTTTGTTGATCGGCTTTTTATCAGACACAAATTGGCGAGTGAGAATGTTTTCCAAAGGATCATATTGGCCAATGTCCTGGGCGTCTCCTTTGACAAGCCCTTGCAAAGGCGCCAGCGCCCCGGAATCGCCGCCAAAAAGAACGGCCGCCCCAACGAAAACTCGCAAGAAATTGTTTTTAAACATAAAAATCGCCTCTCTTGCTTAATTTATCGGCATAAACTAACGATAGGTTAATTAAGATGATGAAATTATTCGCTTTATATGTGTTTTTTACTCAGGTTTTTCCTCACGGTGTCGCTCTTGGCGGCAAAAAGTCAGGCATTGAAATTGATGAAACTTATATAAAAGAAATCAGAG
>JBBDND010000031.1:0-7457 GCA_040877865.1 Bacteriovoracaceae bacterium
TTTGATTCAGGCCGCAGCCACCATTTTGATCAGCTCAAGTTCTTGGGCGAAAAATGTAACATGAACTACGCTTACGTCACTTGTTGGAGCGCCAATTACATTCCCTATCCTTATTGGCCAATAAGGAAACACTTTGGAAAAATGTTGTCGGGAGGCGGAATTTTAAGCCGTTTTCCGATTGTTAACAACGAAGTCTTTTTGCATAAAAAACCGGCCGCCAACTCTTGGTGGTACAACCTTTTTTACCTCTATCGCTTTACCCAAATCGCAACGATTAAAATTGCCGGCAAAGAAATGGCCGTGGCCAACAACCATTTGGAAGCCTTTAACAAGAAAAACCGCAGAGACCAGGCCAAGACCATGGTCAAAAGATTGAATTTAAATAAAGACGTGTTGGCCGCGGGAGGAGATTTTAACACAACTCCGCCCAATGCGACTCGCAAAAGCGGATTTGAAGGATATCCCAAGGACGATTATGAGGACGATTCCACCTATGAGAGTTTGGTTTCAGGTTTGTTTTTAAAAGACGCCTTAAAAACGGATGACTATCTCAGGGAAGAAAAAAGATGGTTTACCTTCTCCTCAGTTAAGCCTTCCAGAAAGTTGGATTATATATTTGTTAAAGAAGACATCCCGCTCGAGGAGTTTGAAGTGATTCAAACTCCTGTTTCCGATCATTTTCCCGTACAGGCAAAGATTCGTTTAATTAATTGATGTCCACCACCAGTTTTTGGCCGGGATAAATTTTTGAGCGATTTATGGAGTTTAGCGTTTTGAGCTCTTTTACGCTGATGCCGTGTTTTTTAGCGATTTTTAACAGATAGTCTCCAGGTCTTACAGTGTAGAAGTTCTTTGTTCTCTTGGGCAGCGAAAGTTTTTGACCGACATAAATTGTTCTTTTTCTCAAGTTGTTAAGTTTTAAAATCTTTGAAATAGAGGTGTGATTTCTGCGGGCCAGCTCGTAAAGATTGTCGCCTCTTTTAACTTTATAAACGACTAGTTGCTCGCTTGCTCCGGGAATCTTTAGGTTTTGGCCTATGCGAATATGATTTGATCTCTTTATGCGGTTAATTCCCTTTAATTGGGTCAAGCTGACGTTGAATCGCTTTGCTATGGAAATGAGGTTGTCTCCGCTTTTAACTCGGTAAGTTTGAGCCGCTTGAGCAAGGCCTGGAATTTTTAATCTTTGTCCCACTCTTATGTGATTGGATCTTCTGATGCGATTTGCCCGCTTTAACTCGTTTAGACCTACATTGTAACGTCTGGCTATTGAGATCAAGTTGTCGCCTTTGCGAACTTTGTAAGAGGAGGAAGATGAAGAGTTTTGAGCGACCCTTCTGGCGGAGCTGTTGATGCTCTCAATAACCTTGTAATCTTTGTTCGGAAGATAGATCTTGAATCCGTTCCTTACATAAGGGATGGTTCTCCAATAAATGTCAGGATTTAAAGCCAGGATTTGGGATTTTGAAACTCCCGTCTTTTTGGCGAGGTAATCTATTTTGACGCTGTTTTTTAAAGTGACTTCCTTGGTGTTCGCGTATAAATCGGCTTTTACTTTTGGAGGGCGTATATTGTATTTTTTGGGATTTTGCATGATCTTCATCGCGGCCAAGACTTTTGGCACATAGTGGATTGTTTCTTTTGGCAAAACCCTTTTGGCCGACAATTCGTAGTAGTCCCTGGTTTTGGCCTTTCGAATTCTTCGCACGATTCCGTATTCCCCGGCGTTATAGGCGCTGAGCGCCAATTCCCAATTGCCAAAAATATTGTAGAGATCTTGGAAATAGAGAGCCGCAGCCTGAGTGGACTTTGCAATGCTTCGCCTTTCATCGATTCCGCTTCTTATAGTCAAACCATAACGTCTTCCCGTGTCTCGAATAAATTGCCAAGGGCCAACGGCGCCGGCGTGGCTTTTGGCTCCCAGATAATAACCGGATTCGATAAGGCCCACGTAAAATAATTCTTTGGGAAGGCCGTAGTCGTCAAAAACTTTTTCAATCAGTTCTCTATATTTGGCGCCATTGTTTAAAAAACGCTCAAAGCGGGCCTTTTCTCTTATGGCGAAATAATTTATCCAAAAATCCACTTTTTTGTTTTGCACATCAAGAAGAAATTCAGGTTTTTCTTCAACCACTTCCTCCATGATGACTTGATCCAATTCTCTTTTCTGGCTTTGATGGGCGTATCGGTTTAGCTCCTGGGTTGGAGTGCTGGCGGGCGCCGCTTTGACGGAGGAATTTATGGTTGAAACTTTTTGCTTGGCGGTTTGGGCGCAACTAGAAATTAAAAAACAGGAAGTTAAAAATAGAGGAGTGAAAAAACTTGGGAGCTTTAGTCGCCTATTCTTTATCATATTGCTTTTCCTTTTGTAACATTATGAATTTATTTTAACCGGCGCCGCATAATCCACAAGGGGGAATTATTGACACCTTTGCTTGAGATAAGTGATACTTATTTGATCAAAAAAATCCCGTATCTTGAGGTTGTCTATGTTCACTAAGCGAATTTTCTTGTTATTTCTCCTTGTGTCCTGCGCCTCAAACCAGGTTCCCCAAGAACTAAATTTGAAGCAAGCCCCTCTTATTAGCGGCAAAGAGCGCTCTCAATACGAGGCTTTTGGCAAAAAGTACATGATAGCCAGCCAGGGGGGAGCCACTACAATGGCGGCCCGGAGCGCTTTTGATTTGGGCGGCAACATTTTTGACGCGGCGGTGGCGGCTTCTTTTGCCATCTCGGTTGAAAGGCCCCATTCCACCGGTTTGGGGGGAGGAGGCTTTATGCTCATTCGCCACGCCTCATCAAACAAAAATATGGCCTTGGATTTTAGGGAAATGGCCCCCCGAAGGGCCCCTAAAAACATGTTCTTAGAAAACGGCAAACAAGTTAAGGAGCGCTCTCTTACCGGCCCGCTCGCAAGCGGAACTCCGGGCCTTGTGGCGGGGGTTTTAGAGGCGCATGAAAAATACGGCCAACTGCCGTTGGAAGCGGTGATGAAACCCGCCATAGACTTGGCCGAGAAAGGCTTTCTTGTTTATTCGGCGCTTGCCGAAGCGTTAAAAGAAGAGGCCGACAGGCTCTGCCAATTTGAGGCAAGCAAGAAAATTTTTTTAAAGAAAAATTGCAAACCGTTGCGGGCGGGGGACCTTTTGGTTCAAAAAGATTTGGCCAAAACCTTGAAGTTGATCGCCAAAAAAGGAAGAGACGGCTTTTACGCCGGACATGTCGCTAACCAAATAGCAAAGAATCAAAAAGAGCTGGGCGGATTGATTACCAAAAAAGATCTTGCCAATTATAAAGTTAAAAATAGAAAGCCGGTTGAAGGCAGCTACAAGGGCTACAAGATCGTCTCCATGCCGCCTCCAAGCTCTGGCGGAACCCACATTATTCAAATTTTAAACATCTTGGAAGGCTACGATCTAAAGTCCATGGGGGCGCAGTCCGCCCAAGCGGTTCATTTAACCTCCAGCGCCATGCAAATAGCCTTTGCCGACCGGGCAGAGCATATGGGAGACGCGGACTTTGTAAACGTTCCAGTGGAGAAACTTCTTTCTAAAAAATACGCCCAAGGCCTTAGAAAACTGATTCCCATGGACAAGGCCATGGATTCAAGCAAGTTTCCCATCCCGCTTCACAAGGTTCCAGAGCCGGAGCACACCACCCACTTCACCATCATGGATGGAGAAGGAAATATTGTCACTTCCACCCAAACCATTAACGGCTGGTTTGGGTCCGCCGTGACAGTCCCGGAAACAGGGATTGTGATGAATAACGAAATGGACGACTTTGCCAGCCATGTTGGAGGGGTGAACTTGTTTGGGGCGATTGGAGGAAAGAACAATTTGATTCATCCTCGCAAGAGGCCTTTGAGCTCGATGTCTCCCACCATTGTGTACGACAAAGAAGGCAAGCCGCTTTTGGCGCTTGGAACGCCGTCAGGAACCAGGATCCTTACTTGCGTTATGCAAACTGTTCTAAACGTGTTGGAGCATGAAATGCCGCTCTGGCAAGCGGTGGCGGCGACAAGGTATCACCACCAATGGCGACCGGAAGAAATCCGGGTGGGTCCTCCTTTTCTGCCCTTAAAAACCGAGAAAAAACTCAAGGCCATGGGACACAAAATAAATCCCAAATCTTTGGGTTGCAAAGTACAGGCAATCAAAGTTGAAAAAGACAACCTGCTACACGGAGTTAGCGATCCCCGGGAAGAGGGCATGAGTCACGGCAAATAAAAAGGAAATATCATGGAACCAAAGATTAGAGAATTTACTTTGCTGGCGGTTAGTTTGGGAATCGTCATCGGCGTGATCATGACGGCCGCCAATGTGTATTTGGGCCTCTACGCGGGCATGACCGTGTCGGCTTCCATTCCGGCGGCGGTTATCGCCATGGGGGTCATTAAAGGCATATTTAGAATTGACAGCGTTCATCAAAGCAATATCGTCCAAACAATGGCCAGCGCGGGCGAGTCATTGGCGGCGGGAATCATTTTTACTTTGCCGGCGTTGGTTATTGTCGGGGCTTGGAAAGATTTCCAATTTTGGCCAACGACTCTTATCGCCATTTCAGGCGGGCTGTTGGGAGTCATGTTTATGATTCCATTAAGATCCGCTCTTATAAAAAATGAAAAAGAGCTGATTTATCCCGAAGGCGTGGCCTGCGCCGCCGTTTTGGGAGCGGGTTCCGCCGAAGAGGGAAAAAGAGGTTTTATCACAATCCTTAAAGGCCTTGTTTTTGCGGGCGTTTTTAAATTGTTTATCGCCGGCTTTTCTTTGATTTTGGGAAGCGTTGAGTGGGCAAAAAAAGTAAGCGGCTCCACATATTTTGTCGGATCAGACATTTCCCCGGCCCTGTTGGCCGTTGGCTATATTGTTAAACTTGAAGTCGCGGTCTTGGTGTTTTTGGGGGGCATGATTGGCTTTGGCGTCGCCATTCCCATGTTGGGGACTCCCGCCGAGCTTTTAGAGCTAAGCGGTCTTGATTTGGCCTGGACCCTGTGGTCAACACAAGTGCGCTATCTTGGGGTCGGCGCCATGGTTGTTGGCGGCGTGTGGTCTATTATTTCCGTTAGAAAAGGCATTAGCGCCGGACTTGCAGGCCTTACAAAAAGGTACGCGGGCGCCGGGCAAACTGTTAGCAGGGCGGACACGGACATGCCGCTCATGGGGATTATGGCGGTGTTGTTGGTTTGTTTTCTTATTATGCTGGGGCTTTACAATCATCTTATAGGCTCTTTTGGGCTTAGCGTTTTTACGACAATTCTCATGATTGTTTGCTCTTTCTTATTTGTCGCTGTTTCCAGTTATATCGTGGGTTTGGTGGGAAGTTCAAACAATCCCGTTTCCGGGATGACCATTTCCGCGCTCTTGGTTTCAGCGGCGCTTTTTTTAGTGTTGGGGGAAAAAGGGGATTCCGCCATTCTTTCGACATTGGGAGTCGCCGCCGTCGTTTGTTGCGCCGCCTGCACCGCTGGGGATTGCTCGCAAGATTTGAAAACAGGATATATCATCGGAGCCACGCCTAAGTTTCAACAATACGCCCAAATTGTCGGCGTCATCATTCCCGCCTTCACCATCGCTCCGGTTCTAACGCTTCTTCACGAGGCCTATGGCATAGGCGAGGGATTGAAAGCTCCCCAGGCCACCTTGTTCGCCTCCATTACCAAAGCGCTTTTTGGCGACGGCAATTTGCCGGTGAACATGGTCATGTATGGCGCGGCGCTGGGTGTTTTGGTTTTAGTGGTCGACGGAGTCTTTTTCAAGAACAAAAAATTTCGATTGCATCTTATGCCCTTGGCCGTTGGGATTTACCTTCCCGTGACATTGGCCTATCCCATTCTTATTGGAGGCCTTATCAGGTTTTATGTGGATCGAAAAAGAAAGCTTGCGGACGAATCTAAAGATCAAGGAGTTCTTTTGAGCTCTGGTTTTATCGCGGGCGAGGCGATCATGGGAGTGTTGGTGGCCGTCTATCTTTATTTTGGCAACCAAGTGGTGGACTTGGGTCTTGGCCAAGGTGTTCGGGAAACTGTTTCTGTTTTGCTGTTTGCGGGACTGGCGTTTTATCTGTATCGAACGGCCAGGAAATCATAAAAGCGCCTTGGCAAGGCGCTTTTATCCAAAATTACATTGAAGGGGTTGGGGCGGAAAAATCCTTGTCCATGACAGTTTTTCTTTTCGCTTCCCTGGCCGTTTGCGCCGACTCGTCACAAATTTTTTGAATTCGCGAACTTAGCTGGTCAAAGGCTTTTGAGGATGTTGAGAGTCCGGACTTTTCTTTTACATACTTTTTTACTTTACTTGCCACCACCAAAGAGGCTTCTACTTGGGGAGATTCCATATAAAAGCTGAAATCTTTTCCCATCACGGTTTTTCTTCCGCTGGCTTTGGCCTTTTCAATCGCCTGGTCGATGCTATGAGCGATATCTTCGTTTAAAGGCTGGAAGAAACCGGCCGAGGTGTTGCAGTCATGTTTTTCCTTAAGATACTTTTTCACTTTGCTAAGAACCACTAAGCTTTCAATTTCCATAAAATTCCTTTTTTGAAGTATCTTAATGCCAGTTTAAAGACAGGCACCTAAAGCTTTCTTAAGTTGATGCTTTCGCCAAATTTTTGGGCGTCGCCCAAAAGCTTAAACTTCGATTTGTATTGATTTTTAAAGGCATAGACGATAAAACTGTGGCTAAAAAATTACGGGGAAAAAATGTCTAGAACGCGCATAGTCATAACGGGGATTGGCCTTACCGCGCCTAACGGAAACACCATTCAGGAATTTCGAAAAAATTTATTGGAAAAGAAATCCGGAATTCAACTTAAAGAAGTTCGTTACATGGGCGCGCATCCGGCGGGGCTGTGCGATTTTGACGAGTATAAGTACCAAAAGAAAAAAGCCAGAAGAAGAGGGACCCGGGCGGGTTCCATTGCCATATATTGCGCCAACGAAGCTATGCGGGACAGCCAGGCCGACTTTGAAAAAATAGATAAATCCCGCGTTGGAGTTTTTCTAGGCATCACTGAACACGGCAACGTGGAGACGGAAGAGGAAATTTATCAGCTTCATCAAAATGAAATGAATGTAGACCTTTGGTCGCACCATCACAATCCCAGAACGGTTTCCAATTCTCCCGCGGGAGAAGTGAATTTAAATTTAAACATCACAGGTCCCCACTTTACCATTGGCTCCGCGTGCGCGGGCGGCAATATGGGGATTATTCACGGCGTCCAACAATTAATGCTCGGAGAGGTGGATTTCGCTTTCGCCGGAGGCGTTAGCGAAAGCGCTCAAACCTTTGGAATTTTCGCCGCTTTTAAGGCCCAAGGGGCGCTTGCCGGACATGAGGATCCAACGCTGGCTTCAAGACCGCTGGACAAAGACAGAAACGGCATTGTCATTAGCGAGGGTGGATGTGTTTACACTTTGGAGAGGCTGGAGGACGCTCAAAAACGAGGGGCCAAAATATA
>JBBDND010000032.1:0-7418 GCA_040877865.1 Bacteriovoracaceae bacterium
ACAAAAGAGGCAACAAGATGAAATTGAAAAAAGAGAATCCATGTTTCGCCAAGTGCTGGAGATCGATCCAGAAGACACGCTTGCAAATTACGGCCTGGGCGAAATTGAATATTTAAAAGAAAATTACGCCAAATCAATTGCGCATCTACAAACGGCGATTTCCAGTCAAAAAAACTACTCCGTGGCGTGGTTGCAATTGGCCAAATCTTTTATCGCTCTAAGGCGAGAGGAGGAAGCCAAAGCGACCTTGCAAGAGGGCATCGCGATAGCGGGGAAGAACGGGGATTTAATGCCGGCCAATGAAATGCAACGGCTTTTAAGCGAGCTGAAGTAGCATTCGATAATTTTGTGTTTAAAAGGTTGAAAAATGGCTGGGAAGGTGGGATTCGAACCCACGACCAATAGATTAACAGTCTACTGCGCTAACCACTGCGCCACTTCCCAGTAAGAACGGTAAACCCATTTATAAGAAGAAATTCCTTAACTGTCTAGTAGTTTTTTCATGATAACTCCTTGAAAATTAACCGATATTTACCTCCGACCTTTATACTCAAGTTTTTAGACTCTTCAACCGATAAGCATGAAAAAGGAGTTGTATGCTTGGTCCTATGGGGGCGTTTGTCATGTCTGTTTTGCGGGTAATGACTCCGGCGGAAATAGATAGACACACCAAAGATTCCGATCGAAAAAGAGTGCAGGCCGCCGCGGCCGGAGCGGAGGGCATGGATTTGTCCGACGCGGGCTCTTATCCCTATGACGGCCAAACAAAGGACTCCAAGTCTTCTTTTCGTCAAATGACAGACGCCGAAATTATTCCAATCCAGCAGTTTCAAGAGAAAAATAAAAGCAAGAAAGATCGAGACGAAGGAGAGCGGGAGTCTCATGCAACGTCTCATTTAAGCCATGATCAGACGCAAAAAAGCAAAAATAGCGAATTAGAACGCGTTGGGATTTACTCTAGCCAAAAAATGAACGCCATAAAGGAAGCTGAGAATGAAAAGATTAAGGCCGGGGAGGAATCCACGACAGTATTTTTATTAAAGCAGCGAGAGAAATTGAAAAAAACAAAGTCAAAGATGATGAGCGGCAGCGCGATAAAAACATACGCTCAGGCCGCGAACGCGGAAATGATTGAGCCGGAATATGATATTGACGACCCGGATCAGGAGCTAGCTCAGGGGTCGCGAGGAATTCTGGTGAATAAAAAGCGTTACTGAAATTTGTTTAAAAAGGTATGGCGTGAGAGGAATTTTCCGTTTCTTGTAGCAACTGGCTTTTAAAGCGGGCGTCCACGTAAAAAGCGTCTTCCTTTTCCTCCCCCTCGACCAAAGTGGCTAAAAAATCGTAATTTTTGTTTTGCAGCTCCAAGAGAAATGGAGTTGGCCGGTTTAGGTTGTCTGAGAACTTTATTTTTTTCAACACCCGCTCTTTAATTGGCTTGATATTTTTTAGTTCGCATCTGTAGTGAGGGCCGCCGTCAAAGGGGTCGACCTCATTAGTGTATTCAAAACCAACCTTTTCAAGCATCGCTTTGACGGGAAGCGTGTCTTTCCCGACCTTGCCCACAGCGTTTCTCGCTTCCAACGGCAACAATGTCATGTAAATATTTTCGGAAGGAAAGAGACTTAAAATAAACTCTTTGTTGTTTCTGCTCAAGATGTCCGCTTCTTTGTATTCCATGTTCATAAATCGCCTTCCCACGGCCTCCCACAGCGGACTTCTTCCGCTTTCGTCAAAAGGAGGCATAAGTTCGGAGTGGACGGTTTTTTTAAAGCGTTTAGGATGCGCCGCCATATAGAGAAAGCGCACAAAGGATATTTGTTTGCCTAGTTTTTCCCCAGACCCGCGGTATTCGGGATGAATGACAAGACCGCCTATCTCGGTGGGACCGTCTGTGTCATGTCCTAGTTTCAGAGCTCCATGCGTGAAGCCGGTGTTGATGGTTTGTGAAAATTTTTGTTCTTGAGTGACCTTGAGAAAAAAGTGAGGTTCCTCTTCCGTCCCATGCTGGGCGTGAATCATAGACACGCCAATGACCTTGCGGGCCTCCAAGTTCTCAATGACAAAAATATAATAATTGTCGGCAAGGTTGGCGCTTGGACGTTGAAAACAAATGGCGGACTTTTGAATTTTTTCTTCAATGATTTGTTTGTCATGAGGAAGATTTATAAAACTTACTTTTCCGCTAAGTTCGTAGAGGTCGTCTAAGTCCGCGAGGGTGGCGTTTCTTAAAATATGCATAATAAAGGATCTACCTTTTGCTTAATGTTTTTAATTTCTTCAAGATGTCTTCAATTTGCCAATCAAAAGCGCTGAGAGGAATGTTTACCACGATTTTTTCGGAAACAAAATTCTCGTCGGCAATCAGCAGGCCCGCGTGGTGAAAATCGGCTTTTGAGACAGATACAAACGGCAGAAACAGGTATGATCCGCGAATCTTCCAATTGGCCGGACATTCTTTTTTTAATAGTTCTTCTATCGCCGCCAATCTGCCATAACCGCCGTTTAGGACCACATGTTCCATAAAAGACAAATAGGAGTGGCAAAAGCGGGTTTGGGAATTGGAAGGGGAAGTCGCTTGAATTCTCTTGGAGGAAAAATATAAACTGATTTCATGATCCAATTTTATGGCAAGCGAATCCAAAGTTTGTTGCTGAAGCTTATTGGGAAGAAAGTGAAGGGGGTTTGCGGCCAAAAGGTTTTCTAGCGCAAGCTTTGATCCAATTTTTTTAGGCCATGTTATTAAACTTTCGAGGGAGAGAGTCTCAAAAGAGTCGGGAATTTCCGAGGTTTTGACTAATTGAAAGAAAGAAAATCTGAATAAGCCTTTTATCTGTTGGATAAGCTCCAGTTTTTCAACGTCCAATGCGCCGCTTTCCGCTTCAAGTTGATGGGCCAATAAGACCGGATGTTTGGATGGCAATAACCCTTTTTGTTCCATTAGACGCAAATCATAGCCATAATCATGAGAAGCGGTTTTTATTATCGCCCCGCATCCATCAATCACTTCTTCTTTTGCCAGCGAATTAGGCGTCTTTTTAGCAAGTTCCAAGCTTTCTTTTAAAATATGAGTAAATTCATCTTTAATAGTCATGGCTCTTTTCAATTGTGGTTCCCGCCTTGATTTATACCCGAGGTTGATAATAAAATCTAGGCATCTATATCCAGAGCTAACTTAATAAGAGTAAAAATGAGCCTAGACGCAAAATCTCCAGTGGAAACCAAGTATAAAGAGCTTTTCAAAAACCAAAAACATGAATTGGCCATTCAATATCTGAGAGACAATAAAGATGAATTCGACCCGGCGTTGTATCATTATAATTTGGCGGTGAATTACGCCAAAATGGATCAACTGCCTTTGGCGAGGTTTCATTTTGAAAAAGCCAAAGATTCCGGTTTCTACTCTTTGGAGCTCTCTAAAAACTTGGAACAAGTAAAGGAGTTGATGGGCGTGTCGCGAGTTGAAGAAAAAACTTCTTTTACCGACTATGTTTTTGAAACGGGCCTGTCTTTATCGACCTATACCGGGGCAAATGTTTCTTTGATTCTTTTTATTGTCTTTTTATTTCAAATGAAAAAGATATCTCGTTGGTGGCTTAAAGTCTTGATCGCAGCTCTGACTCTCGCTCCGTTAACCGGTCAACTGTATCTTAAGGAAAACTATGATCAGATGCTGGCCATGGATAAAAAACAAGTTTTGAGAGGCCCCTCCGCCATCTTTGAAAAAAACCAAGAGGTGCCGGCCGGAATGAAATATGTCGCTTCTAAGAACTACAGCGGTTGGAGATATATTGTGAGCCCGTCGTCTCACAAGGGATGGACTAGAAACGAGAGAGCAAAAGAATTATGAGCTACGAGAAGCAAATTAAAGAAAAAAAAGACGATGAATCTTTCAAAGACGACCGTTTAAACATTCCTGTTCTTAAATACTTTTGGCAGGCCAGTCCTCTTTCCGCCTCTCAAAAAAGCAGCGTTCACAAGTTTTTAAGAAAAGTGAACATCTTTGACAACTTTTCAGATTTCGAATTGAGAAGATTTAGCCAATTTCTTCATTTAAGAAATTTCCATCATGGAGAAAAAATATTCGCGCAGGGATCGGGAGGGTTTGGATTCTACCTGGTGTTTTCCGGCAATGTCGACATCTTGACAGAGGGAAAGGGAGAAGAGGAGTTCTCCGAACATTTAGTCGCCACTTTGGGACCTTGCGAATACTTTGGAGAGTTGTCTTTACTGGAGGAAAGAAATGTAAGAAACGCCACCGCGCAGGCAAGAGACGGTGTGACCTTGCTGGCGTTTTTTAAACCCGACTTGAGCGAAATGATTGAAAGGCACCCTGTGGTGGCGGCAAAGCTGTTGCAAGCGGTGTCCCTTATTGTGGCAAGACGATTCAACAGGGTTGCCGTCGAAATAAAAGCTTTAAAAGAAAAATTGAAACTTCTACAAAGCGAGTCAAATGAAGAGAGTTGACAACCGCTTTTTAAAAACGGCTTTTTTTATTTTTGTGACTCTATCTATTTGCTCTCTATTTTTGAGCATGCCGCGAATCTTGATCCCTTTTGGCATTGCCTATGTTTTTTCTTTAATGCTTAGACCGCTAACAAACGTTTTTTACGCCGCCGACATCAAGAAAAAGCTTTTAGCTTCCCTTGCCGTCATATTTATAGCTTTTGGGTTTATTTATCCTGTGGTTGAAGGCGTGCAAACGATCACGGAGGAGGCCCATAAAGTCGAGTATTATCTTCCAAGAGCCGAAACTTACTTAAGGCAGAAATATAGAGAACTCAAAGTTCAAGTTAAGTATCGTTTTAATTATGAGATAAAGACAAATCCTGTGGACAAGCTTGTAGAGTTTGGACAGGAGTATACAAAATCCCTCTTTGTCTACTTGCCTAAATTGCTGGGATCGCTATTGGAGTGGGGATTTATTATTCCGTTTTTCTTGCTTTTCATACTCAAAGACGGGCGAAGAATGAGGTTCAATTTTATAAAAATAATACCAAACCATTTGATTGAGAGAGTGTATTATCTTTTTCATCAATTCAATACGAAATTTGGGGATTATATTTTTGCCAAATTTATTGAAGCCGCCATAGTCGGCTCAGTTATAACCACCGGCCTGTTGTTTCTAGAATTTCCTTTCGCTTTTTTGCTTGGGCTATTCGCGGGAATCACCAATATTTTGCCGTATATAGGCCCTCTCTTGGGCTTTGCCCCCGCGCTGGTGGTGGGGCTTGTGGATCAGAATCCCGCCTTGGGAGCCATGGCCATGTTGTACATTGTCGCCAACGCCATAGACCTTGCCCTGGTTTTTCCCATCCTGGTTTCGAAAATTGTCAATTTGCACCCTCTAGTCGTTGTGATAAGCGTCATACTAGGTTCCCATTTTGGAGGAATTGTGGGCATGATTGTCTCCATTCCCTTTGCGGCTTTTATTAAGCTATTGTTTTTAGAAATTTACAACGAGTTGTACACAAACCCTTCCATTAAATGACTTTGACTGGGTCCAGTAAAAAATGATATTTTAAGCGCATGAAATTAATCTTTTTTACGCTGTTTATTCTCGTTGGGTGCGCCACTGAAAAACCCGAAGGCAAAACCGCCGCTGAAGTCCTTTATAAAGAAGCCCAAAATCTAATGGATGACGGCCGCTACCTGCTGGCAACGGAAAAATTGAATCAGTTAAAAAATCAATATCCTTACAGTTTCTACGCCACTCCCGCCGAATTGCTTCAGGCTGACATCCTTTTTGAACAAGAGAATTATGTTGAGGCCGCGGCGGCTTATTTATTATTTAAGGATTTCCATCCCAAACATGACAAGATGCCTTATGTCATTTTCAAAATTGCCGAATCTTATTTCGAACAAATTCCAGACACCTTTGACAGGGATTTGCAACCCGCGTTTGAGGCGATCAAATATTTTAAAGAGCTTGTCTTTCGCTTCCCTTCAAGCGATCACAGCAAAACCGCCAAAAAGAAAATTGAGCGAGCCGAAGACATGATTAGGGCCAAGGAAAAGTATATTGCCGACTTTTATTATAAAACTGAAGTGTATGAGGCCGCCAGGTGGAGATACTTGCACATCCTTGATAATTTTAAAGAGAAAGACTTAATAAGACATTCAATGCAAAGAGTAATACTTAGCTCGTTTCACCTGAAAGACTATGAAAAATGCGCCTCGTTTGCGCGTAAATATTCGTCAATCTTACATGAAGATAGTAAAGGTAAAGATAGTAAAAATTTGGAAGAGGCGATCACGGCCTGCGATAAAAAGCTAAAACAATAAAAACCATAGAGGTCTGTTTGGAAAATAAAAGAGAGATTCAATTGTTATCCCAAGGCAAACAGCTGTTTAATAAAAACGCGTTGTCAAAAGCTCAGGCTATTTTTGAAGAAGTTATTGAAATCAATCCCGCCAATTGCGAGTGTTACTTTTTAATCGGAAACATTTTTCATATCAAGGGTCAGCTTGGAAAAGCCGTAAAAGCCTTTAACAAGGCGCTGGAGCTGGATCCAAATCACACTGACGCGGCGATTAGCTTGTCTGTTATTTTAAACGACATCGGAAAGTATGAAGAGGCCAAGCAGGTTTTTGAGAAGGCCAACGATCACGTCAAAAAAGAGTCGTCAGGAATTCAAGACCCGCATATAAACAAAAAGTTTTCTCAAAAGCATTATGAAATAGCTGAAATGTATTTTTCTTACAATCGCTACGACGAGTCGTTGTTCGAATACAATAAGGCTTCGGGCCTGGACCCGGAAAACTTGGAAATAAGAATAAAAATCGCAAAAGTTTATTCTAAAAAAGGTTTTATTTCCAAAGCCATTGAGGTGTTAAAAAAACTCAAATCCGAATACCCAGGTTATGGGCCGGCGAGATTGGCTTTGGGTTTGTTGCACTACGGCTCGGGGAATGTGCTAGAGGCTCAGAATGAGTGGCAGAACGCCTTAAACAAAGACCCTGCCAATGAAGAGCTTCAGATGTATCTAAACTTGTCTAAGAGCGCCACAGAAACAAATCTTTCCGTTTGAAATCGCGTTTTCACCAGATCTAATAAAAAAGCCTCGTTAACGAGGCTTTTTTATTAAGAGTAAAATGTTTTTTAAATTAAGCTTCTTTTCTGGAATCTTTTGTTGCAGCTTGGGAGTTTTCGTTGCCTTTTGAAGCCTCAACAGTGCTAATTTTGGCCGCTTGGGGCTCGTTAACAGTCGTTCTTTTGCTGTCGTCGGAAGCGTAGGAGACGATATAGCTTTTTAAGTCTTTATACATTTCATATTTAACAGATAGCTTGCTGTCTTGAAGAACAATCTGCTTTGCCACTTTTTTCTTGTTGTTTATGACAATCGGCGCTTTTAAGTTGGCGGACATTTCTGTGATATTGGAAGGGATAGTTAATATGCTATAAATTTTAGCGTCTG
>JBBDND010000033.1:0-7365 GCA_040877865.1 Bacteriovoracaceae bacterium
AAGGTTTGAATTATTAGCCTGATCGTTTCACAATTAAGACATGAATAGACTTAGCATAACTCTCCCCTTTGCCTTTTTTCTCTTGTTTGCCGGCTGTAATTCTTTGGAGAAATCCGGATCTAAAGCGCTTGAAGGCTATAATATGCAAGGCCAAAAAGGCTCTTGCGAACCCATGCCTAAAGACAAGATCTGCACGGAAATTTTCACAGAGCAGGATCAATACGGCGCCAGATGCGCCGAACTTGGACATGAGGCCATCCGCTGTGATTGTCATGAATTTTTATGTTCGGAAAAAATTGATTTCTAGGCGCGTGGCGCTTGTTTTTAAAAAAGTGCCACGTACCTAAGAAGAAATATTAGAATCGTTCGAAAATTTCGTTTTTCTCAAAGAAATAAGAGATTTCTCTCTCGGCAGACTGAGCCGAGTCCGAACCGTGAACGGCGTTTTCACCAATTGATTTGGCGTAGAGCTTTCGAATGGTTCCCTCAGCCGCGTCGGCCGGATTAGTGGCGCCCATGATTTCACGGTTTTTGGCAATGGCGTTTTCACCTTGAAGCGCCATAAGCATAACCGGTCCGCTAGTCATAAAGTCAACCAACTCTCCAAAGAAAGGGCGGTCTTTGTGTTCAATATAAAAACCTTCCGCTTTTTCTTTAGACAATTGAGCGAATTTTGCGCCGGCGATTCTCAGGTCGTTTTTTTCAAACATGGAAATGATATTGCCAATATTGTTGTCCAAAGTGGCGTTTGGTTTGATGATAGAAAGTGTTTTTTCAGTAGCCATTTTTTAACTCCTTAAATATTAAATTTTGAGCATGTTTACAATTATTTCAGCGCTTGCGCAACTTTTTCGCCCAACTCTGCCGGAGACCTGGCGATTGTCACACCACACTCCTCAAGTACTTTGAATTTCGCCTCGGCGGTGTCGTCGCCTCCGGAAATAATCGCCCCGGCGTGCCCCATTCTCTTGCCCGCGGGGGCGCTGGCTCCGGCGATAAAAGAAACCACAGGTTTTGACATGTTTTCTTTGATCCAACGGCCGGCGTCAGTTTCCGCGCTGCCTCCGATCTCTCCGATCATGATGACAGCGTCGGTGTCGGGATCTTTTTCAAACAGCTCTAAGCAATCAATAAAGTTGGTTCCGTTGACAGGATCTCCGCCAATTCCCACACAGGTTGATTGGCCGATTTCCCTTTGAGTTAATTGATACACCGCCTCGTACGTCAACGTTCCCGAGCGAGAAATAACCCCCACTTTGCCGGGCATATGAATATGGCCGGGCATGATTCCTATTTTACACTCTCCTGGAGTGATAATTCCGGGACAGTTTGGCCCAATCAATCTCGTTTTAGATCCTCTAAGCGCGGCTTTAACTTTAACCATATCGTTTATAGGGATTCCTTCGGTAATGGCGATCACCAAAGGAATTTCAGCGTCAATACACTCAAGAATCGAGTCGGCCGCAAACGGCGGCGGCACAAAGATCATGGCGGCGTTGGCTCCGGTGGATTCCACGCATTCTTTGACAGTGTTAAACACAGGAATCCCTTCATGGCTTATTCCGCCTTTGCCGGGAGTCACTCCTCCCACCACATTGGTTCCGTAGTCTCTGGATTGCAAGGTGTGAAAAGTGCCTTGTTTTCCAGTGACTCCAATCGTAATAAGTTTTGTGTCTCTATTGATTAAAATGGCCATTATTTCTCTCCTTTTGTGGCGGCGGCGGCGACGGCTTTTTGAGCGGCGTCTGCCAAGTCATCGGCTGGAGTGATCGCCAAACCTGATTCGTTTAAAATTTTCTTTCCAACGCTCACGTTGGTGCCTTCAAGCCTCACCACCAAAGGAACTTTCAAGTCCAGCGCTTTGGCGGCCGCGACCACGCCTTCGGCGATAATGTCGCATTTCATAATGCCGCCAAAAATATTGACTAAAATAGCGCTGACATTCTCGTCTTCAAGAATAATGCTAAAAGCTTTTTCCACCGTTTCCTTGGTGGCCCCGCCTCCGACATCAAGAAAGTTGGCCGGCTTTCCGCCATAAATTTTCAAGATGTCCAAGGTGCCCATGGCGAGTCCGGCTCCGTTTACCAAGCAGCCGATATTGCCGTCCAAAGAAATATAGGAAAGACCAAACTTTCCCGCTTCCAATTCCTGCTCGGACTCTTCACTCAAATCTCTAAGCTCTTCTATGTCGGGATGTCTAAAAAGAGCGTTGTCGTCAAAGTTTAGCTTGGCGTCCAAAGCTATAACATCGCCGCTCTTGGTGGTGACTAGCGGGTTAATCTCGGCAATGGAACAATCTTTTGCCATGTACATATTGTACAGCCCTTCAAAGAATTTGTTCGCCTTTTTAAGCGTTTCGCCTTTCAATCCGATGCCAAAGCCAAGCTTTCTTCCTATAAAGGGAGTAAAGCCAACCGCGGGGTCGATCGCGACTTTAATAATTTTTTCAGGATTGGTTTTAGCCACTTCTTCAATTTCCACTCCGCCCTCTTCCGAGGCCATCATGGTTACCCGGCCAGTGTTTCTGTCGAGCGCGATGCCAACATAATATTCGTGGTCGATGTCGCAGCCTTCTTCAATAAGCGCTTGATTGACAAGTTTTCCTTCCGGTCCGGTCTGGTGAGTCACGAGAGTCATTCCAATAATGTCTTTTGCGTAGGACTCAACTTCATCCAAAGACTTCGCCAATTTGACTCCTCCGCCTTTGCCCCTGCCGCCTGCATGAATTTGAGCTTTGACAACCCAAACCTTTCCACCCAATTTTTTGGCCACTTCCACTGCCTCCTTTGGGTTCTTGGCAATTCCTCCGTTTAACACCGAGATGTCAAACTTTCTCATCAGGTCTTTGGCCTGATACTCATGCACGTTCATGGTAACTCCTTAATAGCGTTTGCGTTAATAGCTTTGCTCGCTCGCTTATTTTTCTTTAAATATTATAAATATCGACCTTTAATATTGATCCAGATATCTTTCTCTTGTGACGCGGCACATCTAAACTTTTGTTAACTTAGAGTAAATTATAGAGATTTTTAATCATTGGGCAACAGACATATTGGAAGAAACGGAGCATTTTTATTATTATGCCTTCGCGCAAAGCGTTGAAAAATGACGCCGATTAAAGAGAAAAAACTTAAAAGGAAAAAAAATGAAAGTTTCTCTACTACATCCCGCCACTTTTAAATTAGACGGAGGGGCCATGTTTGGCATTATTCCCAAGCCGCTGTGGGAACGAAAAATAAAGCCGGACGAATTAAATAGAATTCACATGAGCCTGCGAGTGGTTCTGTTGGAAACACGAAATAAAAAGATACTGATTGACACGGGCATAGGCGATTATCACGGCGAAAAATTCGAGCGGCAATTCGCGGTCTCCGGCAATAAATCCCCTCTAGAAAATTCCCTTAAAGAGGCCGGCGTCTCCCCTGGTGAAATTACAGATATCATTTTAACTCACTTGCATTTTGATCACGTTGGAGGCCTTGGCAAAGGCGCGAATAATCACCAGCGCGTCTTTCCCAATGCCACAGTCCATCTTCATCAAAAGCACTATGAATACGCCAAGGCTCCGACTCAAAGAGACGGGGGCTCTTTTCACTCAAGCTATTTTGTTCCGTTGCTTGAAAAATACGAAAAAGAAAACAAGCTTCATTTCCTGCAAGATCCTCATCAAGATCAGGAAAGAGAAATTTTACGCGATGGCGACGAATCGGTAAATTTTTTAACCAGCTTTGGACACACGCCTTACATGGTTCACCCCATATTTAACGGTTATATTTACATGGCGGATCTTGTTCCCATGTCCCATCATTTAAACATTCCTTGGGTAATGGGATACGACATCGAGCCGGGAACCACCACCATATTTAAAGAAAAGTTCTACAAGCATATTTTAAAGAATGATTTGGCGATGATCTTTGAGCATGACATGGACATTTGGGGAGGAAAGCTTGGAATGGACGACAAAAAAAGATTTATTCTGGAGAAGCCCTATAAAAGCTCGGGAGCCGCGGTGGAAAGATTGTAAATTATTTTGTTTGCATTAAACGCAATTTTTCTTCGGCGATTTCCAACATCTTTTCGAATCGGGCGTCAATCTTCTTTCTTAAAGCGTTTCTATTGGCGGGGCCTTCGGGCTCTTTAAGCCGTCTCAGCTCATCCAAAGAATCCATAGTCGCTAGCCCGACCTGCTTGGCCAAACGGGTTAAGCGGGTGTAATTGGAAATAACTTCAAGCTTGTCGTTAAAATCTTTTTCTTTGAGATCTTCATAGGCCTTTTCGTTTTCTATGACAAAATTGGTGAAGAAGGCTCCATAGTTTTGAGTGTATTCTTGCTCGAACATGTCCACCCTTTGAGACCAATCTCTCCCGTTGGATTGAAAAATCATTTTCATAGAAGCGTGAATTTGACCTGCCATGGCCTTGATTGTTTCATATTTTTGTTTCAATTCCTCCCAAAAGACCGAATCATTTTGATTTTGTTTGAGAGCGAATTGTTTCAAGGCCTGATCAAAAGCGCTTTTCTCCATGGTGGTAAGAAGAATTTCATCAATATATCTGAATTGTCTGTTGCGAGAGCTCAGCAATTTCGCGGCGATTGGAACCTCAAGCCTTCTTGGCGTCACCGCCTCCACTTGGTACCAGCCTTCTATTATTCTCTGCCCCCTTTCAAACTCAAAGCTGTCAAACTCGGCGAGTCTTCCCTTTAACTCGCCTTTGGCGGTTAAGACAACAGAGTCATTGGCCAAAATTTTATCGGGGACGCTTGAAAGTTTTAGAACCACCTCTCCCGTGTAAGGAACATTGGTGGCCATCCAAACTTTACTCTTGTCCTTGGCCAAAGAAAAAGCGAGATTGGTTTTATCGCCACGAAAGACCGACGCTTGCTTTAAGCGCTCAAAGTCGTTATATCCCATCTTTGAGGGCCTTGAGAACGTTTTAAAGTGGGTGGAGTAATACATCCATGAAAAACCTACGATTCCAATGATGCCGACGCTCGCCAAAGCGAATTTAAGCGTGGACCAAAAGCTTTGTTTTTGCTTGTTTTGTTTGTCCTCTTCATACACTTCTAATTTAACCTCCCGCGCCGAAGACTTTGCTCGTTCTTTTTTCTCTGGGCGAGGTTTTAACGCTTCAGGCGGAAGTTCGGGAGGCAATTCGTCTTCATCGTCCTCATCCTCTTCATCCAGACCTTGTTCAAGATTTTTATCAAGGTTTTCATTTGTGTCTTTTTTAGCGTCTTGCTTCAAAAAGACTTCTGAGAAGGGCTTGGGATCGGACATGCCCTCTTTCCAAACGAGGGCGCCCCCTTTCAAGTCTCCCGACTTGAAAAGCTGTTTGAGAACTTCTTCTTCAAAAGGCCCCAAATGTTCATTTTCGTTTATAACAAACCAGTTCATCCTGTAACTTTGAGTTAAAATGTGTATATATCGTGTTATTATATAGTGTTATTATAGGTCATAGAATGGAAAACAGCCAATGGAAAACCGCCAAGCCTATGGAAAACAGCGATAAAGAAAGAAATAAAGAGAGATTTTTAGATTCTCTTGCCTCAAAATTTGAAGGCGATAAAAAACCCGAGTGTTTAATTCTCAAATCCCCTTCCGATATTGGCGTAAGAAGAAATAAAGGCAGAAACGGAGCCCGTTTCGCTCCTTTGGCCATAGAAAATGTTTTTAAAAAGATGACCGATCATCTCGCGATAGGATCTTTTCACTCACACAATGTTTCCAACCAAGAAGCCGAAAAAAAGGATTATGTTCGAGCCATTGAGAACTCTAGCGCGCGAATACGCAAATTTCTTAATAGCGCTTCTGTTCCAACCATTCATTTGGGAGGGGGACACGACCACGCTTTTCCTTTAATGAGCGCGCTGGCAAAAGAGTCAAAGAATATTCTTATCATCAACTTTGACGCCCACTGCGACACCCGCGTTGACAAGATCCCTCATTCGGGAACACCCTTTAGGGACTTTGACGCCGCTTCGAACTGTCCGTTTCACTTGGCGCAAGTGGGCATTCACGACTACGCCAACAGCGCAAAAACCCTGCAACCTTTAAAAAGAAACACCATGGACATAATCTTTTCTGAGACTTCGAAAGAGATTCCAAAAGGCGAAAAGTTTGTGGACCGCATTTTTTCCCGTTGTCCCTTTCCTATCGACCAAGACACCGCCCTCTTTATAAGTCTTGATTGCGACGCCCTCTCTTCCTCGGTCATGAGCGCAGTTAGCGCGGTTAATCACAACGGCCTGCCTTCAGAGAGTTTGTATGCCTGGATAGAGACGCTTAAACTATTTCCTTGTTCTCGAAAAGTTTTTGGAATTTATGAATACAATCCCTTGTACGACGACCTCTCCCAAAAAGGCGCCAGGCTTTTGGCCGGCTTTGCCTATCAGTTTTTACGATAATAATAACGCTGGATAAAAAAAAGCCCGTGAGAGAACACGGGCTTTTTTCGAGAGACATAAGGAGAAGTTATAAAAAAATCCTTTTTCTATAACCCCAACACACACACACCTTCTTATAAGCAAGGACTGTGCCAACTTTGTCTAAGTTGTTTCTGTGCTAACACACTGAAAACACGAAGGTCGCTGTCAATTTTTTGAAAACGCTCCGTCAAATGGCCCGACGCATCCACATCTATTGCGCCAAGTTAAAAACTCGTTTATACTTCCAAAAATATTATTCTTTAACTTTATAAAATCTCGAAAACACCGATAAACAACCCACTATTTTTCCATTTTTTCCTAGTTCTTTTTTACTTCAAAATTAAGCTAGGTGTGCGATAATACGAAAAACGACTAATATAATTACTTGTAAACACAAAAGGAAAACGAATGAAAGCGATTAGCCAAAACTCTCTTATGATTTTATTAGCGGTCTTTGCACTTTCCATGTCAGGTTGCGCCTCAAAAGCCAAAAAAGCAGACGGCAGCGCTTCCGAGAGCGTGGTTGACGACACCGCCACCGACAATCCCTTGGAATTAAACGGAACCAGCGACGACAACACCGCTGGAGGTTTGCAAACAATTTACTTTGATTTTGATTCTTCCAGACTGACTTCCGCCGCTCGAAACACCTTGGAAAGAAACGCGGACTTTTTAAAAGAAAACGACAATGTCGACATTCAAATCGAAGGGCATGCCGATGAAAGAGGCGGGGAACAGTACAACCTTGCCTTGGGTGAACGAAGAGCGCGCTCGGTAAAAGATTATTTGACCGCGCTGGGAGTTGACGGAAATAGAATTTCCATCATTTCTTTTGGAAAAACCACGCCTAAGGCCTTTGGACATAACGAACAAGCTTGGTCGCAAAACAGACGGGCCAATTTTGTTATTACCGCAAAATAATGCCAAAGAATTTTGCT
>JBBDND010000034.1:0-7249 GCA_040877865.1 Bacteriovoracaceae bacterium
AACATTCTGAAAGGCTATAGCTCGGTTGTTTACGAAAAAGGCTTTAGTTTTCAGCAACAGTATGAAATCACCAAAAAGATGGATCGGCTTCTAAAGTCCGAGCCGGAGATTTGGAACTCCTACTTAAAGCTGTTGCAAAAAATTGACCATTTGATTAAATCAAATTTAATGTACAAAGATTACAATAAAATCTATCCTTCTCCCGAAATGCAAATGGAGTGGCTTAGTCCAAAAAAGAAGGTGTTGTGACGGCTCTTTTGTCTCAAATCTTTTTTTCTTCGGAAGCTCGCAAAACTTTAACCTACTACGCTGGCTACTGCGCTCTGTTCTTGTTCTCCTATCTGGCGCTTGTTTCAACCATTTCTTTTTTTCATTTTTTGCTCGACCACGAAATGAGAGTTATTGAAAGTTGGTTGACCCGCAACGCTTGGGAGATTTTGACGCTCGCCAAATTATTGGCGTCGGCGGTGGTTTTAAAAGCTTTAAAACTAAATAATTATCTTTTAAAAAACAGTCTTGATTTGATAAAGAACAGCGAATTTTTTCCCGAGCGCAAGGCCTTGGTTCTTATTCTATTTCTAATGATTTTTTTTCTGGCCCTTGTTTTTCAATTTAACGTCGATGTCGCGCCCAACACCGGCGGCTCAAGATTTCTTTTCACCTCTTACTTGGGCTCCATTGTCTTTTACTTGGTTGATCTTTTTGTGATCTATAGCGCCTTGGCCAACTTCCCTTTAAAGCGCAAGAGGCAAAAGGCGTTGTTAAGCGTGGCGCTTCCCGCGTTGTTTTTAATTTCCACTAAAATTGCCCTCCCATACAGTGAAGAGGCTTCTTTGTTTCTTTTCTTGCACTTTGGCTCCTTAATACTGTTATTAATAAAGACTAAATACAATTTAATGAACGTTATACTCTACTCTTTTTTAATCATAGGGCCGATGACCAGCGTTTTTGGTTTTGATTTAGTTTGGGGGGACGCTTTCTCCCTTTATCTTTATCCAAAATTTCCAGCGTTGGGAATCTTTCTGATTTGGTTGACCGGCTTTCTTTACTACTTTCGACGTCTCCGACCGGCTTGACTTCCACACCGCGAGTTCAGATAATCTAAGGAACTCAAGGAGCGAACAATATGACTGAAAAAATGAATATCATGGAAATCCTGTTGCAGTCGGGTTTCATCGTCCAATTCGTGCTGTTGGCTCTGCTAGCGGCCTCTATTCTTTCTTGGGCAATTATTTTGCAAAAGAAAAAAACTTTTGAAGCGGTTCAAAGGGCCAATAAAGAGTTTGAGGAATATTTTAAAAACAACCAGTCCTTGGCCGACATTTTCGAAAGGGCCAATCTGCATCCCGAGTCCACTGTGGGCCATTTGTTTAAGAAAGGCTATTTGGAATTGACCAAAATAAAAGAAAAATTAAAATCAGCCGGAATGGAGGCGGAGTATTCAAACTACATCCGGACTACCGGCGTGCGCGCCTTAGAACGCTCTTTAAAACAAGGTGTTAACGATTCAAACAGCCGCGTTGAAAGCAGATTGCCCATCCTCGCCAGCATCGGCTCAATTAGTCCTTTTATCGGCCTGTTTGGAACTGTCTGGGGAATTATTGATTCTTTTACCGGACTCGCCACAGGAGGCGGAAATATTGAGGCCATCGCTCCGGGGATTGCTGAAGCTCTGGTGGCGACGGCGGTGGGCCTTGCGGCGGCGATTCCCGCGGTCTGGGCCTATAACCACTTTAGTTCTCGGCTAAATGAAATGAACGCGGAAATGGAAACTTTTGGACAAGAATTCATCAATTTAATTGAGAGAAGCTTGTTAATATCCAGGGAGCAGCATGGCGTTTAACAACCCAAGGAAAAAGGGGCCAATTTCAGAAATAAACGTTACGCCTTTCGTGGACGTCATGTTGGTGTTGTTGGTCATCTTTATGATTAGCGCCCCGTTGATGTTTAGCGGAGTCAAATTGAACCTGCCAAAGACAAGGAAGGTTAACAATATAAAATTGACCAAAGATCAGGTTATTTTGTCCGTGAACAACGCCGGAGAGTTTTATATTGGCGACGACAAATTTTTGCGGGAAGAGTTAAACAAAGTCATAGCCTCAAAGTTTGCACAATCTCAAACGGACGTTCTTTATCTGAGGGCTGATTATCAACTTAAATACGGCAATATCGCCGATCTCATCGCGGATTTAAAGAGAGCGGGAATTCATAAAATCGCCTTGGTCACTGAGATTAAAAAGAATGACTGAAATCTTTGAAGATTCAAAACAATTCGCTTGCGAATTTCCTGAAGAAAGATCCCTTGCCAAGTTTTTCTTAGTGGCCTTGTCGGGACACGCCGGGGTGGTTTTGGCGTCGGTTCTTGGAGCTTTCCTGTTGGATTTGGGCTGGTTTCAAAGCGAGCCCAAAGACGCGAAAATGGTTCAATCGGCCGTGCGAGTAGATGTGGTGGGCATGCCAAAGCTGACAGTTAAAGAGCTTAAAAACATGGAGCCTGACAGCCTTTCGGCTGGGCAGAAAGAGCCTGAAGCTCCCAAAGCCGCGGCGGCTCCCTCGAAGTCTGAAATCGAGTTTAAAAAAACAGAAACGAAAAAAGTTGAATTGTCCTCATTGCTGGGAGCCTTAAGTTCAAAAAAGGTGGAGAAGGCAAAAAAGAGGAAAAAGAAAGGCTCTTCTCTTTCTCAAAGGGAGCTCAACTCTTTAATGATGGAAGGAAATAAAGTGAGCAAAGGGCAGGCATTGGTTGGAGACTCCCTTAAAGAGCAACAGGGAATTTTTTTAGATTATGTTTCCTCTTTGCCCGGGCATATTAAACCTTATTGGAGGCTGCCCTCTTATTTGTTGGAGAAAGAATTAAAAGCCAGAATACGAATTTATGTGTCTGAGAACGGAAAAGTTCTTAAAGCAAGCATATATGAATCAAGCGGAGTGAAAGAATTTGATCAGAGGGCTTTGGAGGCGGTGGAAAAGGCCGGTTCGCTGCCGGCGCCTGATAAAAAGATTTTGTCCCGACTGACCAGAGGAGACGTTATTCTGGGATTTCCTTTATAGAATTCAAGTTAATTAAAAAACAGGAGTTGTGTGAAAAAACTAGTGATTATATTTTGTCTTTTGTTTGCCAACACCGTCGCTTCCGCGGAGGACGGGCAGGTGACAATCGTTGCGATTGGAGAAGCCGAGCAGGAAAAGGACATCTTGAGTTTTTCAAAGGTAAAAGAAGAAGCCAAATATAAAAGCGGCGAGAAAAGCAAAGTCAAAGAATTGGAGGCTCTTCTTTTATCTGATTTTAATTTTTACAAACATCTGTTTGAGATGAGCTCCAAGCGGCTCGATTACTCTGAGAAGCCCGACTATGAAAAGTGGAGTCCAAGCCGCTATGTGGTGACAGTCAGAATCTATGAAAACCAAAAAGAGCTTTGGGCCGAGTTTAAGTCTTATGATGTTCGCAACAAACGAGTCTTGCATATTGCAAACGAAAAACTGTGGATGGGAAATATTCGCAAGTTTGGCCATAAAATGGCAAACGATCTTTACAAATCAATTACCGGCGAAGATTCGATCTTCACGTCGAAAATTGTTTTTATATCCGACAGGACCAGCCAAAAAAACGATGTAAGAAAAGAGCTCTACATTATGGACTTTGACGGAGAAAAAAAACAAAGAATCACTTATAACAACTCTCTTATTATGTCTCCCGCCATTTCACCGGACAATGAAAAGCTGATGTTTAGTTCCATAGAAAGTCGGTGGGAAAGGTCGGAAGACGGAACGCCTAGAAAAGTCCAAAACTTGAATCTTTATTTATACGATTTAAAAACAAGAAAACAAAGAGCGATTTCCGAAGTGAAGGGCATTAACTCCGGCGCGGTGTTTAGCGCTGACGGCAAAAATATCTATCTTACCCTGAGTCACTTGAAAAACGCCGACATCTTTAAAATGAATCTTAAAACCGGGGCCAAGCAAAGGATCACCAAGCACTTTCTGGACGATGTGGATCCTCATATCAACAAAGACGGAACTCTTATGACTTTTCTTTCCGGGAGATCCGGCAAGGCGATGATTTACACCATGGATCCTTCTGGAGTTGAAAAAAACGTCAAAAGAATAAGCTTCGTTGGGCGATTCAACGCCAGTCCGCGTTTCTCGCCGGACGGCAAAGAGATTGTTTTTTCTTCTTGGGTGGACGACCGTTTTGATCTGTACAAGATTGACAGTTCTGGCAATAATCTGGTTCGGTTGACCAAGGACTTTGGCTCAAATGAAGAGCCTTGGTTTTCCCCAGACGGCCAGTTCATTGTTTTTACGTCCCAGCGAGTTATTAGCAGCAAGAAGGCCGTACAAGATATATACATAATGAACCGTGATGGAGAGATAATTAAGAAGCTCACGGAGAACTATGGTAAAGCCTTTACACCTAGGTGGTCTAACATATAGAAATCTTTAAGTTTTCTTAGGTTTTTCACAAGCCAGACCAAAATACTCTTGTAAATTTTTTATGCACTGCTATACTGTGAATGTATTACACGGTGTGTCATAACTATACAATTCAATATTTCAGTGTAAAGGAGATCAACAATGAAGAGCGCTTTGGACATGAATCAGGTATCAACACTTTCGACAGTTTTGCTAACCAACCTTGATGAAAACGTATTTTTTAGCAAAATTTCCGATTTTGTTAACAAGCAATTTGGAGAATATAAAGCGCAGGTTTTTGAGGCTTTTGAGGACGGCTCCACTCAATTAAAAGCGGAAAACGGAAAAGTCATTGAAAGCGGTTTGATTTACGAAAAGGGACAGGGTCTTTCAGGCTATGTTTCCAGAATGAAAAGAGCTTATTATTCCAACTCTAAAAGAGATCCTCTTTTGGCCACCACCAAGAGAGCCGCGTGTGTCGAGTCCGAGTTGTGCGTTCCAATTAATTGCGAAGGCATGATTTTGGGAACCATTCATATTCAATCTAAAAAAGAAGACCGCAAATTTTCGGAAGCGGATGTTGAAATAGTTCGAAATATCTTGGAGCAATTGGAATCTCCTTTGAAAAATTTGAAAATGTACTTGATAGCGAAGCATTTAAACCGGGAGCTGCAAGGAAAAATCGAGCAAAAAGAGGAAGAATTAAAGCAAAGAGGCCCTATTATTGGAAATAAAACGGGCGCTCAAGATAAAATTGAAATAATTGGGCACTCCAACGCCATTATGCAAGTGAACAATATCGCTCAAAGAATCGCCGCGGAAGACTTTCCAGTCATGATCGTGGGCGAGTCGGGCGCAGGCAAGAAGCTCTTGGCCAGAAAGATACACTCTTTAAGCTCAAGGTCAGGCGGGGAGTGCCACATCGTTCATTGTTCCGCCATTGAAGAGTCTCAAATTGAAGTGGAGCTCTTTGGAACGCAAGAAAGGCCGGGCCTTTTCGAGAAGGCCAATCACGGAACTTTAATTCTCGATTGCGTGGAGGAGTTGTCGCTCAATATTCAGGCGAAAGTTTTGAGAACGCTTCTTAGCGGTGAAATTTATAAAGTCAATTCAAACACCCCTGTCAAAGTCAATGTGAGAGTCGTCTCGACCAATAAACAGTCCCTCGATCAGGCAGTTGAAGAAGGAAGATTTAGAGAAGATCTCATATACAGATTAAATATCGTAAAGATTGACATGCCTTCTTTGCAAGAGAGAAAAGACGACATCAAAGTGCTTTCCGAGTTCTTTATGAATCAAGGAAAGGACAAAGAAGATTATAAAATATTAACCACTAAAGCTGTGGAAAAATTGGTTAACTACAAATGGCCTGGCAATATCCAAGAGCTTAGAAATGTTATGGAGAGAACGTACATTCTCGCCGAGGACAGGTATGTCGACGAGCACCACCTGCCCAATCTTGCTCAAGAAGCTCAAGAAGAGGAGGCTCCCCAAGAAAGTTTCAGCGAAATGACTTTGCACGAGCTTGAAAAGGCCCATATCATTCGAAGTTTGGAGCATTTGGGGGGCAATAAGACGAGAGCCGCCAAAACGTTGGGCATAACAGTTAAAACCCTTTATAATAAACTGCACAGCTACGGCCTGGTGCAACCAAAATCTGAATAGATTCAAGCAAGAGCTTGTGGAATTGTTCAGCTTTAAATAATATACTCAAACAGGAGCAAGATATGGCAAAGCAAAAAGAGTTAACGGCAAAGCAAAAAGAGCATAACGCGGCGATAAAGAATTTTAAGGCAAGCGGGGAAGTTGAAGCTTTTTACCGTTATGTCGCCGACAATAATTTAAGGGCCGAGGCTTTTGAACTTATGAAGGTGGTTTTAAACAAGATCGCTCCTTCCAAGAAAAAATCTAGAAGAACTTTGCAATAGAATAAGGATTGACAAGAGGGCTCCCCAGGGAGCTCTTCTTGATTCCAAGGAATGGAAGCAAACAAAAAACACTCCAAAATTATCTTTGATCCCCTTTACGGTTTTGTTCATCTTACACAAATTGAATGGGAGATTATTCACACGCCTTTTTACCAAAGGTTGCGCTGGATAAAACAAATTGGTTTTTCTTGTTACACTTTTCCCGGCGCGGAGCACTCGCGTTTCGGACACTCTATAGGGGTGATGCACAACGCGCATAAAATTATTCAATCCATTGGAAAGGCTTCAAGCGACGATGACCTTTACGACGAGAAAGTCAAAAACAAGAGAAAGACTTTTCATCAAAACTTAAGATTAGCCGCTTTATTGCACGATCTGGGCACCTTTTGTTTTTCACACACCACTGAAATGGCCTATATTAGATTTGGGGAGACAACAAATTTAAAAAACTCCAGAGGTTATCCAGACGATCACGAACACTTGGGTTCTTGGATTATTAAAAACACCAATTCTAAAGGCGGCATTTCTTATATTTTAAAAAGCCACGGCGTCAATCCTCAGACCATTTCGGATTTGGTGAAAGGCGTTTCAGAAAACGCCTTGGCCAACCAAATTCTTCACTCGGAAATTGATTGCGACAGAATGGATTATCTTTTGCGCGACGCTCATTACACCGGTTTGAATTACGGAACTTATGACAGAGATTATTTGCTCCATCACTTTTGCGTTGTGAAGGTTGGAGATCAAGAGATTCTGGCCATTAAGCACAACGCTCTTCACTGTGTGGAAGACTTTTTAAGCGCCCGTTTCGCTTGGTACTCGCAGGTTGTCAGATCGGCCCGAGGAGCAAAGTATGACGCGCTGGCGGAAGAGCTCGTCGTAGGTGCAATGAAGAGTGCGCACCGTCG
>JBBDND010000035.1:0-7247 GCA_040877865.1 Bacteriovoracaceae bacterium
CTTGCCGCTGCTTAATGAAAAAGTTAAAACACTGCAATGCGTTGACCTGTCCCCGCGGCAGCTCTCCCTGGGCAAACTTCGTTTGGCCTTGATTAAAAAACTTGATCACGAATCCTATTTAAAATTTTGGGGATACGCTCCCTTTAGCCCGCGGGACAATAAAGCGTTTCGAGAAGAGAGTTTAAGGGCTTTGGAAATGCCCGAGAATGAGCGGCGGTTTTTTTTAACGCTTCACCAAGAAAACGATTGGGAATCTTTGCTGTATCAAGGCAAATGGGAGAGCTCTTTTGTAACTTTTGGAAAAATAGTCCAGACACTGCTGGGGCCCAAGGCCTTGGAGCTTTTTCAATTCAAGGACCTTGCCGCCCAAAAAGAATGGGTTGAAAAAAAATTTCCACGCAAAAGATGGAACCTTTTAGTCAAGGTCATCGGCAACCGCGCCACCTTTAACGCTCTATTGTACAAGGGCGATTTTATAAAAAAGAACGTATCCGAATCTTATTTTGACTACTACTCCAAGGCCTTTAATCATTTGTTTTCCCAGGGCCTGGCCAAAGAAAATTTCTTTCTCCAATTATGCATGCTGGGAGGAATTCGCTTTCCAGAAGGCAATATTTTGGAAGCCGAACTCAATTGCTACGAAGACATGAAAAGGAGCGCGTCCCGCGCCGACATTTCTTTTATTGAAAAAGACGTCCTAAGTTGCGCCAAAGAATTTGGCGGATACGACTTAATTTCCATTAGCGACGTTCCTTCCTACTTCTCTGGGGATATTGAAAAAAACTTTTTACAAGATTTAAGACCAAGTCTAAACCCCGGTGGCGTGGTCGTCTTGCGCAGCTATCTCAGAGTGCCCGCCGCAAACCGGCAAGGCTTCCAAGATCTTGCCTCGGACTTTAAAAAAGAAATCAGTCGCGAGAAAACACAAATGTACAAAGTGGAGATTTTACAAAAGAAATGAAAGAGCAATCCGATTCCGTTTATTCCCGAGGCCTTCCCGTGATCGGCCACTTGCTGGACTACCAAAAAGACCGCTTAAAGCTGTTAACGGATCTTAGACAAAAGCACGGCAGTCGTTTTAGATTAAAAATAGGGCCAAAGACCCTGGCCGTCTTAACGGATCCAGCCGACATAAAAAGAGTGATGCATACAAACATCTCCAATTATTATAAAAAAACCAACTTTGACCAACTGTTTGGCATTGGGGTTTTCACCTCCAACGACGAAGCTTGGAAGATTCAAAGAAAAATGGTCCAGCCTTTGTTCGGCCCTCGCTACATCGAGTCCTGCGCCGCCATTATTTTGAATAAAACAAAAGAAAATCTAAAAGCTTATATTGAGAAAAGCCAAGACACCGAAGCCGACATCTATGACTATTACGCTAAAGCCACATTTGACATTATTATCGCCACCATTATTGGCATAGATTATTCGTCCCGGTTTAAAGAGCTCAATTTCGCTCTTAATTATGTAAGCGACTACTTAACCAGATCCAACTATCTTCCTTTTGAGTTGCCCCGCTGGGCGAGCCCGAGCAAGAAGAAGTATCGAGAGTGTCAAAATCTTTTAGACGAGATTATTTTTGAAAGCGTTGAGGCCCAGAAATCCCAAGACAAAAGAAAAGACTCCAGCATGATCTCTTTGCTTTTAGAGGCCCAAGAGAAAAATCCGGGCATAGAGTTTAGCGATCAAAGAATCAGAGACAATATCATCACATTAATGTTCGCAGGTTTTGAGACTTCCGCCTTGACGCTTTCTTGGCTTTCTTGCCTGCTCGCCGCTCATCCACAAACTCAGGAGGAACTCTATCAAGAAATCAAGGGGCTTTCCTTGGACTCCATTAAAGTTAAAGATTTCGACAACTATCCAGTCTTGGACGCCGTGGTAAACGAGACAATGCGACTGTACCCCGCGGGCTGGGCCTGGACAAGAATGGCCAGGGAAGACGACGACATCAACGGATTTTCCGTGAAAAAAAACGACATCATTCTTTTGTCGCCTTATCTCACGCAAAGGGATCCCCTCATTTGGGAAAATCCTAACGAATTTCAACACAAGCGCTTTATGAACGTGGAGCCGGGGAAATATCCGCCTTTCTCTTTCTTTCCTTTTGGGGGCGGCCCTCGCATTTGTGTGGGAAAACAGTTTGGAACAGTGGAAATAAAAATGATACTTGTTTGGACTCTGCAAAATTACAAACTGGTTGGAAACAAAGTTCCTTCTCCCGCTCCTTTGGCGACGCTGCAGGCAAGAGAAGGATTCAACCTACAGCTTAAGAGACGACAATGAAAAAGGCCTTCAATCGCTTCCAAGAATTCTGCGTCAGCTTTATAATGAATTCTCCAGGAAAAACCCTTGGCGCTTTCTTTTTTTTCACTATTGCGCTTGGGTTGGGTATCACCCAATTAAAAACGGATTTCACTTACAAGGTTTGGTATAACGATAACGACCCTTTGATGAATCTTTATCAAGAGTTTGAAAAAAACTTTGGCAACGACGATTCGGTTATTGTGGGAGTCTATTCAAAAGACGGAATTTTCACCAAAGAAAGCTTTCAGCTTATAGACGAGCTGACAAACGACTTGTACCAAGTGGATAATATCACTCGAGTTGACTCCATCCTTAATTTTCACGATATCAAGGCAAGCGGGGACGAAATCGACATTCAACCGCTGGTTCCAGAAGGCTCTATCGAGGAATTGTCTCGCCAGGATCTGCAGAATATAAAGCTCCGAGCGCTTAATATCGAAATCTTGCAAGGCTCTCTTGTTAACAAAGCTGGCGACTTCGCCATAATAAACGCGCAGGTCAGGCCCGCCCACGACAATCCTCCCGATTATCAAAAAATGACAGAGCGGGTGGACGCGGTTTTAAACAAATACAAAAATAAAAGTCCTCAAATACAATTAATGGCCACCGGGCCGGTTATCCTTACCGACGCTTTTAGATCCATAACCCTGTCTGACATGGCCCTTTTAGGACCCGTTCTTTATGGGATTTTCACTTTAATCTTAATCTTTCTTTATAGAAGAGTCTCAGGCGTTTTGCTTCCTTACGCGGCGATAACCTTTTGCTCCGTGATGATGTTGGGAACCATGGGTTTTCTAGGCCTGAGTATAAACACTTTGACCGCCGCGGCTCCCACCATTCTGATGACCGTGGCGCTGGCCGACGCCATTCATATCTTGACCGTTTATTACCTGGCGAAAAGGAACAACTTTACCAGCGACCAGGCCTTAAAAAGGACTTTAAATAAAAACTTTTATCCCACCTTGCTGACAACCATCACCACCGCGTTGGGATTTTTAAGTTTTTTTGACGCAAAAGTAAAGCCTGTGGCGGAGTTGGGAGTCGCCGTGGGCATAGGAGCCGTTTACGCTTGGTTTTCCGCCTACGCCCTTTTGGGCCCTTTGTTGGCCTATCTTCCAAGATTTGAAAAAAAATCCGAAGAAGCTGTTTCCAAGCATCCCATGGGCGTGGAAAGAGAAATCATTCCGGCCCAAAGATCTTATAAATTCGCCGACTGGATTTTAAAACATAAAATTTTAATTTTGGTTTGCGCTTTTCTGTCAGGATTGGGAGGGCTCTATTTTGCTAAAAACCTGGTGGTGAATATGGACCCCACCGAACAATTCCCGGCCGGTCATCCTGTAATTAAGGGCTATAACTTTATTGAAGACAAACTTGGATATGTGGCCTCAATAGAGATGTTTATTTCAGCGTCTTCTCCTGAAGGGGCCAAGGATCCGGAGTTTTTAAAAAAGGTGGAAAGACTTGAAGCCTGGCTAAACGAGCGGCCGTATGTAACCAACACCTTGTCCATCAACAATTATATAAAAAAAATAAACCAGGCTTTCCACGGCGGAAACGAAAATTACTATCGCATTCCGCCGACCTCGGAGCATGTGGCCCAAGAGCTGCTTTTCTATTCCATGGGCCTGCCCCCGGAAAATTCCATTGAAAATCGAATCAACGCCCAAAGAGACGCGGTTAGGTTGACTGTCAATTGGGACATCAAAGGCTCTTTAGAGTCGAATGAAAAATTTGAGTTGATCAATCAAAAGGCCAAAGAGTTCGGATTGAACGCGAAAGTGACCGGAAAAACTCCGCTCTTTCACGACCTTACTCCCTATATTGTGGATTCGTTTTTAAGCTCCTTCTCCATCGCTTTATTCACCATCACCTTGGCGCTCATGCTGATTTTTCAATCTATTAAGTTGGGGATCTTCGCCATGATTCCCAGCGTTTTGCCCTTGATGATAGGAGGTGGCGTTTACGCCCTGTCCGGCAATCAAGTGGACATGGGAACGGTGTTGGTTGCCAGTGTTTGCATGGGCATCGCGGTGGACGACAGCGTGCATTTCATGTTCGCGTATCGACGCTTGATAGGCCGCAAAGGCATGCGGGAAACCCTGGCCAACATCATTTCCAACGTCTACCCCTCTCTTTTTAACACCACCTTGCTGCTGGCCTTGGGATTTAGCGTTTTTGTTCTGGGAGATTACGAACCCAACGCCAAATTTGGCGTAAGTGTCGCGATCACATTGATTTTCGCCGTGATCTGCGACTTCCTGGTCTTGCCCGCGGCTCTTGCGGTGTTTGATCCTGACAGTAAAAAACGGCCAGAAAAATAAAAAAAGCCTTCCAATGGAAGGCCGTGGGAATGAGTTTGTTCTAATGGCCTGGTTTTAATTGATCTAAGAGGCTAAATCATCCTCTTGTTTGTCTTGCCAGTAATTTTCGTCCCATTCAGACTGGGCCAATTGCTGATCTTTAACCGAAGGCTTGTGTTTCTTTGAAATATGATTTTTCCATTTATCTTTTCTTTTATTAACTTGTTTTTGCACCTTTTGAATCACCAAGTCCAAAGATTTGTACATTTTTTCAGAATGGGCGGCCGCGTGATATTCAAAACTTGGCCCCAAAACTTTTACCTCGGCGGCGTGCTTGCCGTCTTCTTTAATAGAACAGGTCCAATGAACTTCAATGTTGCCCTCAAAGAATTTTTTTAATTTTTGCGATTTTTTTTCGATTTTTTCATCCAGAGATGGCGTGTGTTCCAGGTGTTTAAAAGAACTAACAATTTTCATAAACGTGCCTCTTTCTTTTTTTTCAACAAGCGTTGTTTATAGCCTGTTTCAGGGTGTGAGTCTTATGTCTTCTTATCGACCAATTTGCTAAAAATTTTCTCCTTTTTTACTTTTTTTTTCTAACTGGCGCTCTTTCTTTTTGAGGATGGAAGTATGTTGAGCATTTCTCGGTACTTGGCGACAGTTCTTCTGGCCACCTTGATGTCTCCCTTTTTCAATATGTCCGCGATCTTTTGATCGGACAACGGCTTTTTGGGATCTTCATTTCCAATTAAATCTTTTATCTTTAGTTTGAGAGACTCGCTAGTGGTGTCGATGCCGCCGTTTTTGCCTCCTATGCCCGCGTTAAAGAAAAACTTCAGCTCAAAAGTTCCAAGAGGCGTGTGCATGTACTTGTTGGTCGTGACTCTTGAAACAGTGGATTCATGCATGCCTATCTCGTTGGCGATGTCCTTCAAAATCATTGGCTTTAAATAAGCGGTTCCTTTTTTAAAAAATTCCGGCTGATACTTCAATATGGCGGTGGCCACTTTTTCAATGGTTTTTTGCCTGTTCTCTATTGACTTGATCAGCCACATGGCGGAGCGAAGCTTGTCTTGCACGTATTCGTTGGTGGCGTCGTCTTTGCCCTTTTTTAAAAGACTTTGATACAATTTTGAAATTTTCAGCCTGGGCACGCCGTCGTCATTTAAATTAATGGCCAACTCTCCCCCAATGTCTTTGACAAAAATGTCGGGCACCACATACTGGGTTTCAGCCGAGCTGATAAGCCTGCCAGGCTTTGGGTGAAAACTGTGTATCACGCACTCGGCGTCTTTAACTTTGTCTAAATCAATGGACAGCTCTTTGGCGATGTTCTTGTAATCTTTTTTCATCAGATCATCCATGTGATTTTTGATGATCATCTCCACCAAAGGAACCGGCTCTTCCAGAGCTTGGGCCTGAACCAACAAACACTCTTGCAAATCAACCGTGGCGCATCCCACGGGATCGAGATTTTGAATCATTTTTAAAATTTCCAGAGCGTCTTCTCTTTGAAGCTCTGTTTCCATCAAAATCTCTTCCAAATTTTCGTCCAGATATCCCTCGTCATTTAAATTGTGAATAACAGAGCGAGCGTGCTTCCACTCCTCCTCGGTCAGATTTTCCATGCGCAATTGCCATTCAAGATGCTCTTGCAAGGTCGCGCCTTTAGAGACCATGTTTTCATAGTTGGGAGCGTCTTCTTTGGAGGCGAACTCCTTGGTGTAGGGAGTCGAGGACGTGTTGTTATAAGCGTCGATATACTTGTCCCAATCAAAATTGTCTTTGGTGTTGTCAATTATGTCCGGCCCGTTAAAATCGTCTGACTTGGCCTCTTTGCTTTCATTTTTTCTTTTTTCCAACTCCGCCTTGGAAGACTCTCCGCCTGACTCCTCCAACATGGGATTTTCCACCATCTCTTGAGAAATTACATTGGTCATCTCCAAATGCGTCAGGGTCAAAAGCTTGATCGCCTGCTGCAATTGCGGGGTCATCATCAAGTTTTGCGTCTGCTTGAGATTCATCGACATTTTCTGAGCCATATAGTCTCTCCGTGTGTGTGTGTTCGCTTTATTCTTTCTATTTCAATCTTTTAATTCGCGCTTTCTCGCGCTCTTACATTCTAAACTCTTCTCCGAGATAAAATTTTCTTGCCACCTCGGAACTGACAATTTCCTCAGGAGTTCCGCTGACCAGCAATTCGCCGGCGCTCATGATATAGGCCCGGTCCACAATGCCCAATGTTTCCCGCACATTGTGATCGGTGATAAGAACTCCGATATTTCTTTTTTTCAAATCTCTAATGATTTGCTGAATGTCGCTAACGGCCAGCGGATCAACGCCGGCAAAAGGCTCGTCCAGCAGAACAAAGCCGGGATCCAACGCCAGACATCTGGCAATTTCAACTCTTCTTCTTTCTCCGCCGGAAAGCTCGTTGCCTTTGGACTTTCTAATATGGTTGAGCCCAAAATCCTTTATCAATCTTTCCAAAGCGTTCTTTTTTTCATTTTTAAAAATATTTCTTATTTCCAAAACGGCGTAAATATTTTCCTCCACCGTCAATTCCCTAAAAACGCTTGCTTCTTGCGGCAAGTAACCAATTCCTTTCTTCGCTCTTTTATGCAAAGGAAGTTT
>JBBDND010000036.1:0-7151 GCA_040877865.1 Bacteriovoracaceae bacterium
AGGTTTCGCCAGCGGGAGTGTCGTGGGTCAAATTGTAAACGCCCTGAACACAAGCGTTGGCGGCGCTGGCGGCGGAACTCGCTCCCCGAGCTTTAATAATGGCGGCGCCCCGCTGCTGGACGGTTTTGATAAACTCGTCCTTCAACCAAGCGTCGTCTCCAACCGCCTCGTGAGCGGGCTTGCCATCAATCTTGGCGTTATAAAAATCGGGATACTGAGTGGCCGAGTGATTTCCCCAAATGGTCATGTTTTGAACTTTCGTCACATCGGCGTTGGATTTTTGAGCAAGTTGCGTCTTGGCCCTGTTTTCATCCAGCATAGTCATGGCAAAAAATCTTTCTTTCGGAAGACCCGAGGATTCCATGGCGATAAGGCAATTGGTATTGCAAGGGTTTCCAACCACAAATAACTTGCAATCGTCAGCGCCGTGTTCCGCCATCGCTTTTCCGAGCGGCCCAAAAATTCCGCCGTTAACTTTTAATAGATCCCCTCTTTCCATGCCGGCCTTTCTAGGAACGGCTCCAATGGCCAAGATCCAATTGGCGTCTTTAAAGGCCACATCCATTTTATCGGTGCAAACAACATTTTTTAACAAGGGAAAGGCGCAATCTTCCAGTTCCATTTTGACGCCTTCAAGCGCGTCAAGGGCCTGGGGAAGTTCCAGCAATTGCAACTCTACCTCTGTTTCCTTTCCAAACATTTGCCCGGAAGCAATTCTAAATAAAATAGCGTACCCTATCTGGCCCGCCGCTCCGGTGATTGCCACTTTCATTCTTTTGTTTGCCATATATCCTCCAGATTTTACGCAATTTGGCGCATTATGTGATTTGATCCAATCTTTAATGAGAAGAAGTATAGTTGATTAATAAAAAAGAGTAAAACCCCGCATAGACAAATCTTCCGGAAACTCTTAGTATTTAAAGGCGTAAGAAAGGAGCAAAGTGTCATGCCCGGTGAAGACAAGAGCAAAAATTTCAAGGGAAAACCCAGAAGACCCAGAAAAAACTTCAAAAAAGGCGCAGGCCCTAAAGGCCCGCCCAAAGCCGCGGGGAGCAAAGGCTCTGGAGCCAGAGGTTCCGGAAGAGGTTCTAAAAACAGAAAACCAAAAGCTTTAACGCCCGCGCGCATTCTGCAAAAATACGACAATTTGTTAGAGCAGCATATTGTGGCCCGTCGCAAATTTTACGAAATGCACGGGCGCGTTCAAGGCCGGCAACTGGAAAAGATAGAAAGTAATTTTTATAAAACAGCTGAATCTTTAAGACTATTTGAGACAGGACTAAAAGATTGGCAATTGGATGTTTTAAAGGAAAAGATTGACGCTTATCCCAGGGATCTCCAATATTCAAAAAGTCGCGAGTTGGAACCTAAAGGGGAAGAGGTTCCTTTTAGCGGAGATTTTGAGGATCCCCATCTTCTTCCCACTCAAAAAGAATCAGATTTTTCCGACGACACGGAAGAGTCGGTTGGCACGATCGAAGACTATAAAAGTTATAAAGAGTTAAGTTAAAAAAAGGCCTTCTTTCAAAGGCCTGAGCGATTTAACTTTACTTTATTTCAAATATTAAGAGTTTGAAGACAATTTAAAAGAAGTCGCCGTTCCTTGAGCCGCAAATTCCCCTGGTTTAACGTCTTCATTTTGATTAGCCGAGTGAATTGATTTAACTTCAGCGCTCTTGGTCTCAGCCATTTTAAGATAGTTGTTTAAGGTCGCCTCGTGGTCGTTGAGGATGGCCTGCTTTAAATCTTCAGAGTCTATATCCAGCACTTCTGAAACCCTAACCAACATCTTTAAGGGAATATTGCACAATGCTCTTTCCACGTTGCTAATAAACTGGCCATTCTTATAACCCAACAAGTTTGACAATTCAGACTGGGAATAACCTTTAGGGTGCTGTAATCTTTTGGTGCGAATTAGCTGAGCAATGTTTTTGAAACAACGCATGAAGTCTCCTACAATATTGGGTGGTCCTAATAATAACAATTTTTTTCCGAATGTCTCGAACATTCTCAAAAAAAACTATAAATTAATAGTGCCTGAAAAATAATAAAAGAAAAGAGAGAGGAAAATTTTGAAAAAGCTTGTGTCGTGGAACGTCAATGGCATTCGGGCCGTCAGCAAAAAAGGATTTGTTGATTGGCTCAACAAAGATCAACCAAACATCGTGTGCTTACAAGAAATCAAGGCGGCAAGGGATCAATTTCCCAAAGAAATTCTTGAACATGAAAAATATCACACTTATATCAAATCAGCCGACAGAAGGGGCTATTCCGGGGTCTGTGTCATGACGCGGGAGAAACCGAATAAAGTGATCGATCAAATTGGGATTGACAAGTTTGACAATGAGGGGCGCTCCCTCATTTTAGAGTTTGACGACTTTGCGCTCATCAATTGCTACTTTCCAAACGGCGGACGCGACCATTCCAGAGTTGATTTTAAACTTGAATTTTATCAGGCCATTCTTGAGCTGTATAACGAATACCGAGAGCGCGGTCAAAACGTTATCCTCACCGGCGACTTCAACACTTCCCACCAAGACATTGACTTGGCCAATCCCAAATCCAATAAAAACAGCACGGGCTTTTTGCCAAGAGAGCGCGAATGGATCGACATTTATTTAAAAGCCGGCCTGGTGGACTGCTTTAGAGAGCTCTATCCAGAAGACACCGGAGAATACACCTGGTGGACCTATCGAAACGATTGCAGAGGAAGAAATATCGGGTGGCGGCTGGATTACTTTATGACCAATAAAGAGTTTATGCCAAAGGTTCAAGGCTGCGCTCACCGAGCGGAAGTCATGGGCAGCGATCACTGCCCAGTGGAGATACTTATAAAAAGCTGAGATAATCAAAATGGCCATACTGATTGCCCTGGATATTGACACGTAGCCCATAGGCAAAGTGGTAGCGATCAACTTTTTTCTTAATTATATAAAAGTTGTAGCTGCCTAACGCCTTCGTATAGACAAAACGATCATTTTCAACGCCTTCCAAAACAGCTTGTGCATCAATATCCACATGTTTTTTCGCTATCGCTATTAGATGCTTCAACACTTTCATTTCGGGGAAACTTCCATCTTTTGACACAGCTGTCGCCTCAAAACCTTGAAATATTTTTTTACGGAGAAAAATGTTAATCGTTTGTTTACTTATAACATATCTATCTTTTCCTTTGCGGAAAGTTCCGCCCTTTTCAAGGTCGAATCCCATTTCGAGCAATGACTTTCCAAATTTTTCCAATGCAATTTTCAATTGAACAGTTTTATTTTGTTCAAGATCGGGCTTATTTATTTCCGGGCACTTATTTGAATGAAGGATTTGAGAACCTTTGGTTGAATGCCATTTTACTTGTTGTTCAACCACACCCTTTTTAAAGACTCTTCCTTTTTTAGAACAAGGTCTCCCGTTGACAAAAAAAGCCTCTCCCAATTCTTTACACTTTTCTTTACTAAGAGGTACGGCCCTATTTTTTTGGAAGGTCTGGTAGTAACCCTGGTTTTGTTTAAAATCCATCAATCCTTTCCAATGAAAAGAACAATGTCCGAGTTTTTTACCCACTCCCTTGCGCAAAAGCTTTACTTCCCAAGCCTCTCCATACCCCAGGCAATCCATAACGTGACCGTCTTTATAAACGGCTTTCTGACTCTGAAACATCGGACTGTAACCATAATAAACATTTCCCCATGGCAAACCTTTTCCGCAAAAAGGAGACCCCAGGTATCGTTTAAAGAAAGCTTCTCTCATATTGGAACACTTTTCTCCTATTACTTTTTGTTTGCTGGAAAGGTAATAGGTTCTTTCAATCACGCTCCATTCATTAAAAAAAAGAATGAGACAGCGGCCAGTTTTTTTCTTAATCGTTTTTTGCTCAAACTCTTCGCTCAAAGCCCTCTTGAGAACTTTATGAGTCTCAACTTGGGTCAAATCCCATTTTTTTAATTCAAAGTTTGTTTCGCCGGAGCTATCGAAGTCAGCGCAAAGCGCTCCTGTTACGGTTAGAGAAATAGCCAAAAGGAAAAAGTTTTTCAAAACTGAATGGCGAACATGCCATCTTGGCTTTCGCGAAGGATTTTTTGATTATAGGACTTGCGAAAACTTAAATACTCTTGATAGGCGTTTTGTCCAAACAGGTTTTTAAGTTTTGTTGTGTATTTTTCGTTAATTTTTCCAAGCTCAATCATTTCTTCAGGCGAGAGGGCAAAGCTTTGCGATCCCTTGGGAAGGTTGTTTTTTTTCTCATGAATCATTCGGGAGATTTCATTTTCCCGGGCCGTTTTTAAGCGTTCATAATCATCTTGTTGATTGGGAGTCAGACCGATGCCGTACTCAAAAAAGTTTTGAGACTCCCTTTTCCAGTTTTGACTGTAACGCTCGCTTAATCGCCGGTATTCTTCTTCGCTTAACTCGTTCTCGACTTGTTCAAACTCGTCTCTTCTGTAATCTCTGGCAAGCTCTCTTTCTTCCCTCGCCTCTCTTTCTTTATAAACTATTTTTTCAACAATTTTAGGTTCGCATTCTTTAGCTTTGATTTTTTGGACGGCTTTGCCTGAATTCTTCTGTATGCCCGCTTGAGCTAAAGAGATTCGATCATTTGCCGGTTCCACATACTCCTGGTCCAGATCGTCTTTAACAATCACTTCGACGTTGACTAAATACACGTTTAAACCGACGCTGGCGCTTAGCAATAAGAAAAGAACTTTATTCATAGATTTCTCCCTCGGCGCTCAATATACAACGAACGTAAAACTTTTTGAAGCTCTTATCGCTCATAAAGCGCCTCGCCCTTAAAAAACACTTTGCGCGGCAAATCGTCATAGGCGGATCTGTTGCGCCTGCCTCGACTCACAATTCGCTCCAAGACTTCTTCCGCCGTGTCTACTTCGCCTTTAACCGGCGCAAGGACCAAGAAGTTGGCCTCTTTGCCCTTTGTGAAATTTCCGGCGATCTTTTCAACTCCCATCGCCTCGGCTCCGGCCACAGTTGAGCGGTACAAAGCCTGCGCATAAGAAACCTTAATGCCCGCCTCGGCGTTTTGATCCACAAAAGAGCGCATGACATCAAACATGGAAAGAACGGGACCTCCCCCTATGTCTGAGGCCAGGGCCCAGCGAATATCGCGTTTTTGGGCCTTTTTAAAATCAAAAAGTCCGGAGCCCAAGCCTTTTTGCCGAATGGGAGCGTTGGACGTCGGACAGTGGGCGATGACTGTTTTGGTCTTGGCGATTTTTTTCATTTCTTCGTCGGACAAATGAATGCCGTGGCCCATGATGGTTTTTGGGCCGAGAAGTCCGACCTTGTCGTAAATATCGGTGTAGTTTTTTACGTTTTTAAACTCGGGCATGTTCTTATAAATTTGCATCACAAATTCTATCTCTCCTTTATTCTCAGAGAGATGCGTTTGAATAAAAGATCCGTTTTCTTTGGCGGCTATTGCTGTTTGGCGCATGGTTTCAGGATCGGTGGCGATGGCAAAACGCGGAGTGAGAGCGTAATTGTCTTTGTATTTTTTGGCCATGCGAACAGAAAGATCAATGGCCTCTTCTTTTGTTTGGGTAAGAAAGTCCGGCGAGTTCATTGTCATCTGGACATTGCCAATGGCAAAATGCCCCACAACCTGTTCTTGGGCGTGCTCCAACGCGTGCTCGTGGATTGAGGAATAAATCGCTCCTCCCAGGGTGCCGGTTTGGACAAGACGTTTAAAAAACTCTTTGGCCTTTCTTTTGGAATAATTTTTCTTTTCAAATTTTCGCTCGGCGGGGAAAGTGTGCTTCTCGAGCCACTCCAGCAAAGAGGCCTTGGGCATGGTTCTTACATCGTCTTGGACCCAATGAAAATGAATGTCAAAAAAAGACGGCATGATAATTTGTCTTTTAAAGTCCAAGATCTCGACATTTTCCAGCTCGCTTGGCGTCATGTCCAGTTTCAAAGGCGCGTTACTTGCGTCGCCGACGTAATCCACAACCCAACCTCCGCCCTTTTTGACTAAAACTAACGCGCCGTTCATGTGAAAAGCGCATTTTTCATCTTGCAAGGGATTTAAGATTTGGCCTAAGACAAGTTTTCTATGAATATTCTTGGGCATGATTCAACCTATATTAACTGTAAATACCTGTACGAGCGGCGCTTTTTCATTTATGTTTAACGCCTATGAAAACAATCTTTTTAAACGCGTTTATCGCCATTTGTTTAACATTTTCCGCCGCGTTTGGGCAAGAGTCAAAGCAAGATTCAAAACCAAACGCCAAGACAAAAGAGCAAGAAAGCGGCGTCTACGCCGTCAAACAAGTTAAATTCTTGGAGATTTCCGCCAGCATCAATCCCGCGACCTACAGCTATTTAAAAACTGAAATTGAAAAAACCAAACCCGCCCTGGGCGACATGGTGGTCATTAGGCTTAACACTCCCGGCGGATTGGTCACCACCACCAAAGACATTATAACCCTGATTGGAGACACTGACGTTCCAGTGGCGATATGGGTAAGCCCCGAAGGCGCCAGCGCCACCAGCGCGGGGGCCATCATAGCGGCCAGCGCCCATCTTTTAGTGATGAGCGAGGGCACCAATATGGGGGCTGCCACCCCCATCGGAATGGGCGGAGACATAGAGCAAGAAGACGCGAGATCCAAGGCCGTGAACGACTTGGTGGCTCTCGTCAGCTCTCTTTCCCAAACCCGTGGAAGAAACGCCGAGGCTTTTTCCAAAATGATTTCGGAAGCCGCAAGCTACGGCGCCGAAGAAGCCCTGGAGAAGGGAATTATTGACGGCGTTGTAAACACGCAGGTTGATTTGGCGGCTTTTATTAACGGATCCACTGTCAGAATAAAGGGACAAAACGTCAAACTGGACATTAAAGAAGGCGCCGACTACCAAGACAAAGGCATGGATCCCGGCCAAAAAATATTAAACATCTTCGCCAACCCCATGACGGCCTATATTTTATTTATCATTGGCGCCGCCTTGCTGTATCTAGAGTTTCAAGCTCCCGGCGGTTTTATAGCTGGCGCCGTTGGCGTTGTCTTGCTGATCTTGGCCGCCATAGGTTTTCAAGTGCTTCCGCTGAATTTTGGAGCCTTGGGACTCATAGTCCTGGCGTTTATTCTTTTTGTGTTGGAGATTTACATCACAAGCTACGGCATTTTGGCGTTGGCGGG
>JBBDND010000037.1:0-1363 GCA_040877865.1 Bacteriovoracaceae bacterium
TTTAATGCGCGAGTTGAAACCTGAGGTCATCGCTCTCGAATCCTTAATTTATGTAAAAAGCCCCCAGGCCTTAATAAAGTTGGCTCAAGCGCGCGGGGTTATCCTGGCCGCTTGTGTTGAAAGCCATCAGGGAAAAATATTTGAATATTCGCCCAACCTGGTTAAATCATCGGCTGTTGGCCATGGCCACGCCGACAAGGAAAGCGTTCGTAAATTTTTAGACATGGCTTTAGGCAAAAGAAATTATAAAACTCACGATGAAAGCGACGCGGTGGCGGTGGCTTTTTGCCATATTATGAATTCCGGCTCCGGCTCCGGGGCAAAGAGAAGCGGTTCAAGAGGTTTGGCGAGCTCTTTGTCGCACAAGGTTTAGTCCATGAAACAAGAAGGCGGCAGATGATTGGATATCTAGAAGGAAAAGTGCTTTGTTCGGACGGCAAGAAGATACTTCTGCTGGCTCAAAACGGAGTTGGGTACGAAGTTAATTTTGCTTATTTTATCGCCTTGGGTTCGGAAGCTTCGGTGTACATTCATCACCACATATCTGAAAACGATCAAAGCCTTTGGGGTTTTAACACATTGGAAGACAAGAAAATGTTCGAGCTCTTAAAGTCGGTAAACAAGGTGGGCTCTTCGAAGGCCTACCCCCTCGTCACCCAAGTGGGAGTGAAAAATTTAATAAGCGCCATTACTTTTGAACAAATCGATATTTTAACTCAAGCGCCAGGCATTGGAAAAAAAATGGCGGAACAAATCATATTGAGTTTGAAGGATAAAATCGAAAAGCTCGAAGTGTTCAAAGCGCAAGACCTTGCAAGAACCGGTGACGACTCGGATCAAAACGTTTCGTCAGACAACGCTTTAGATATTGACAAGGGAGTGTTTCAGGAGGCCTTGAGAGCTCTGGAGAGCTTGGGCTACAAAGACAAACAAGTGGCTTCTTTGCTAAGCTCAAAATACGACGACTCCGTAAAAACCAGCGAAGAGTTGATTAAATTGGCGCTAAGGGATTTATAATGCAAGAAGAAAGATTTTTGTCTGAACAGCCTCGCAACTCTGAAGTTGAGCACGACACAAGGTTGAGACCGCAGAACTTTGATGAATATATTGGACAAAAAAGAGTTGTGGAAAACGTTGAGTTGATGGTGAAATCGGCTATTAAGCGCAACGCGGCCATGGATCACGCCCTATTGTCCGGTCCTCCAGGTCTTGGAAAAACTTCTTTGGCAATGCTCGTGGCTAAAAATATCGGAAGCGAGTTGCATGTGGTTTCGGGACCGGCCGTGGAAAAAAAAGGAGATCTGGCCGCGGTTCTTACCAATTTAGCTCCGAGGGATGTTTTATTTATTGATGAAATTCATAG
>JBBDND010000038.1:0-1358 GCA_040877865.1 Bacteriovoracaceae bacterium
GGACGCGGTGGCGCAAGGGGATGTCTCTAAATTTAAAAGAGAGACTCCAAATTTGGAAGATATCGCTTTTTTACAATACACGGGAGGAACCACTGGCGTATCAAAGGGCGCCGTGCTAACCCATGGAAACATTGTCGCCAATATGATTCAGGCCAGGGCCTGGATTAGGAATGTCATCACGGAAGGTGAAGAAATTATCATTACCCCGCTTCCGCTGTATCATATCTTTTCTTTGACCGCGAACTGCTTTATTTTTAATTCTGTCGGAGCCCTCAATGTTCTTATTACCAATCCGAGAGACATTCCAGGTTTTGTTAAAGAGTTAAGCAAGTGGAAGTTTAGCGCCATAACCGGAGTGAACACATTGTTCAACGCTTTATTGAATAATGAAGATTTTAAAAAACTCGACTTTTCTTCGCTTAAGGTTACCTTGGGCGGAGGCATGGCCGTGCAAAAAAGGGTGGCGCAAGACTGGAAGGGCGTTACCGGAAAGCCTTTGATTGAGGCCTATGGTTTAACGGAAACTTCTCCCGCCGCCTGTATCAATCCGCTAGACATCCCAGAATACAATGGAAAAATTGGAGTTCCCATTCCCTCCACCGACGTGAAAATTTTGGATGACAACAACCAAGAAGTCGCCAAAGGCGAGCCGGGTGAAATCGCCATCAAAGGCCCCCAGGTCATGCAAGGCTATTGGAACCGCCCTGAAGAAACCGAAAAAGTTATGACAGAGGATGGCTATTTCAAAACAGGCGATATAGGCTGCGAAGATGAAAAAGGATTTTTCCAAATCGTGGACAGGAAAAAAGACATGATTTTAGTTTCCGGCTTTAATGTTTATCCAAACGAGGTGGAAGATGTGGTGGTCTCTCACCCCAAGGTGCTTGAAGCCGCGGCGATTGGCGTGCCCAATGAAAAGTCCGGAGAGTTGGTAAAGCTCTATGTGGTCAAAAAGGATCCAAGTCTTACCGAAGAAGAAGTTATGGAATATTGTAAAAAAGAACTTACCGGCTATAAGTGCCCCAAGTTCGTTGAGTTTCGAGAAGAATTGCCTAAAACCAATGTAGGCAAAATCTTAAGAAAAGATTTAAGAGAAACACAACCGCAATAGGTAAAGTCGCTAATGGGAAGTAAATTATTAATAGTCGACGATGAAACCAGCATTGCGGATTTAATGAGGGACGCGCTCGAAATCGAAGGGTTTGAGGCCTATGCCGTTTATTCCGGCAACCAAGCGATTGAGTTCTTGGCGAAACGCGAAGTGGATTTAGTGGTCTCTGACGTGCGAATGCCTGACGGAGACGGTCTCTTTCTCTTGCGTTCAATTAGCTCCATGGCAAATCCGCCTAAAGTGGTCT
>JBBDND010000039.1:0-1355 GCA_040877865.1 Bacteriovoracaceae bacterium
TATTCTTTTTTTTCTTAGTTTATAGGATCCCACCTGTAAAATAACTGATATCGCCTCCATGACAAAAATGCCTCCAATGACAACAAACAGGATTTCATTTTTTGTCAATACGGCGATCGTCCCCAACAGACCGCCAAGAGAGAGGGAACCCACATCGCCCATAAAAATTTGAGCGGGATAGGAGTTAAACCACAAAAAACCGACAGTGGCTCCCACCACAGCAGCTGCCAATACTACCAGCTCTCCCACGTTTTCAATATAGGGAATATATAAATAATTTGATATTTCAACATGCCCGGCCACATAAGCGAGAATACCCAGCGTCGCCGCGCTGGTCACAATCGGCCCCGCCACAAGTCCGTCCAAACCATCGGTCAGATTCACCGCGTTAGAAGAGCCCACAATAACAAAACTCGAAAAAACAATATAAAACCAGCCTAAATCAAATAACGAATCTTTTAGAAAAGGTATATAGAGTCCGGTGTCAATCACGTTTAGCTTAATCATGGCGTAACTGGCCGCTCCAGCGGTTAAAAATTGCCAAACTAGTTTCTTTTTTGCAGAAACTCCGTCCGAATTTTTTTTAATTATTTTTAAATAATCGTCGCGCCAACCCAGGATAAAATAGGAAATCATGACAAATAGAGAAATAAGAAAAGGCAAAGAAAAAAAGTTGCCGCTCGCAAGCACGGCAAACAACACCGATCCAATGATAAACACTCCTCCCAGCGTGGGAGTTCCGGCTTTTTTTAGGTGGCTTTGGGGGCCGTCTTCTCTAATTGACTGGCCAAACTGCTTGAGTTTCATAAAGGCGATGAAGCGTTTGCCCCAAACGATTGAAACGATCGCCGCCAACACAAAAGCCAAAAACGAGCGGAAAGTTATGTATTTAAAAACATTAAAAAATGAGTAATTTTGAGAAAGGGGATAAAGCCAATGGTAAAACACTGAAAGTTTTCCTAATTTTTAGTCCAAGCTTAATTTATATCCACTATTGACTCAAGTTGTAAAGACCGACTGCCTTTAATAAATAGCCATTTATAATTTAAAAAGGATCCGTCCTCGGCTTTCGAGTTTTTCCGCTTCAAGCTTTCGACACTGGAAAACTCCGCGCCCAAGCCACCACACCCCGCGTTATAGTCGCCGGCCATGGATCCAACAAAGATCAAATTTTTAAACCCCAATTCCAAACAATGACGGCCGAGCTCTTCATGATACGTTTTAGCTTTGGGACCCAACTCGTTCATATCGCCCAAAATCAAACCGGCGTCTTTTAAGTCGCTTTGCGCTTCCAAAACCTTTTGTCTAAAAGCCTTTAAAGCCGCCTTCATGGAACTTGGATTGGCGTTATAGGC
>JBBDND010000040.1:0-7070 GCA_040877865.1 Bacteriovoracaceae bacterium
GGATCAATTTGAAGAGGTCACCGGCGAAAATATAGGAAAGCGGCTTGCCATTATTCTCGACAATAACGTTTACTCGGATCCGGTGATTCAATCGAGAATTGGCGGAGGCAACGCTCAGATTACCTTGGGACAGGGCAATTATAACGACACCTTAAAGGAAGCCAGAGATCTTTCCTTGGTGCTAAGGGCCGGGGCGTTGCCGGTTGAGTTGCAGTTTCAAGAGCAAAGAATTGTAGGTCCCAGTCTTGGCGCCGACTCCATTGAAAAAGCTCAAAGCGCCGGCCTGATCGCCGCGGCTTTGGTGTTCATATTTATTCTTCTCTTTTACAAAGGAGCGGGAGTTATTTCTCTCACAGCCTTAGGCCTGAATGTGGTCTTTGTGCTTGCCTGTCTGGTGGGGCTGGAAGCGACTCTTACTTTGCCTGGCATCGCCGGCATAGTTTTGACTGTGGGCATGGCGATTGACGGCAATATTATTATTTACGAGAGGATCAAGGAAGAGTTAAGGCAGGGAACCCCCGTCCGCGAAGCGGTGGAGACGGGCTTTTCTAGAGCTTTTTGGACGATCCTTGACGCCAACTTGACCACCGCCGTCGCCGGTTTGATGCTCTTAAACTTTGGCACCGGGCCTATTAGGGGTTTTGCGGTGACTCTTCTTATTGGGATTGGAGCCACCATTTACACGGCCTACTTTGTTTCCAAAGTATTTTTTGAAGCTTATATGGAAAGAAATCGCGGCAAATCAGTTAGTATATAGGCAGTACATAAAAGGGTTTAAAAGGATAAATATATGGATATGGGAAAGTTTAATGTAAGTTTTGTCTCCAAGTTTCCGGTCGCCGCGGCCGTGTCCATCATTATGGTGGCGGCTTCCATCCTCTTGTTCTTCACAAAGGGCCTCAATTACGGAGTCGACTTTAGAGGGGGCGCCGAGATTCAAGTGGCCTTTGGGGAGAGTTTAAGATTGGAAGAGGTGAGAGACGCCTTAAACAAGAACAAGTTTGATTCGTCTTCGGTCCAAAGAATCGGGGAAGAGAGCGACAACGAATTTTTAATCAAAGTCGCCGCCAGCGAGTCCAATCTAAACGAAGTCACCGATCAAATTACCGGCATGTTGCAAAAAGACTATAGCAACGCCGAAATTCTAAAAACAGACATTGTCGGGCCAAAGGCCGGGGAGCAATTGAGAATTTCCGGATTCCAGGCCATGGCGTGGGCGCTCTTGATGATTATGATTTATATCGCCTTAAGGTTTGATTATAAATACTCGCCGGGCGCCATCATGGCCCTGGCCCACGACATTATCATCATTATAGGCATTTTTGTGTTGTTGGAAAAAGAGTTTTCCTTGCAGATTGTCGGCGCCTTATTGGCGGTGATTGGCTATTCCGTCAACGACACCGTGGTTGTCTTTGACCGGGTTCGGGAACATGAAAGTAAATATGTGGCGAGATCCTTGCCCGATCAAATCAACGGGGCTCTTAACGAAACCCTTACCCGAACCATTTTGACCTCTCTTACCACTTTGATTGTGGCGGCTGTCATGTATTTTATGGGGGGGGGAATTATACAAGACTTTTTCTTCGCCATCTGTATCGGCGTTATTGTGGGCACCTATTCATCCATGTTTGTGGCGTCTCCCGCCATTTTATTCTTGGATAAAATGAGCGGAAAAAAGGCCGATGCTTAAACTTCTTCTTTTATTAGTTTTCTTCGCTCCCGGATCTTTTTCTCAAGATGATTTAGACCAGGCCATTGAAGAGACGACAGAGTCTCTGGCCAATATGGGGGGGATGAACGCTGAAGGGGAAACTGTCCCGGCGCGACAGGATCAGGCCTCGCAAGCTCAGGTCCTCGAGGACACTCCCAAAGAACCGGTGGAAATAAAGGAATCCTTTTTTTCCGGAGTCATGAACAACACCGCCAAACAATTCATCGGCCAATTTCTGGCGGAAAACCCTTTTTCCAAAGTGCCAAAAAAAGAATTGAAGACGCTTTTATTGGCCCGGCTTTCCGGCCAGCCTTTAGGAAACGCTCTGGAAAACAATCCAAAGTTCTTGGACATGTCGGTGGACATTATAAGGGACAAAAGAGCGCTTCCAAATTTAATGGGCCTGGTAAACAAGCCCGAAAAGATAAAAATGTACGGCTATATTGTCATAGGCGTTTTTGGCATGGTGTTCATTCTCAATCTTATGAACAGCAAAGGAAATATCTTTAAGAGAATTTTAAAGAAAATGACCATTGGATTGATCGCTTTTACCGCGAATATTGGAGCCGCTTTCTTTATCTTTAAAGACGAGCTAAGTCCCACTCTGGACATTATTTTCAAATACTATCATTTTTAAAAAAAAGCGTTAAAAAAAAAGCGTTTTTAAAAAAAAGGCGTTTCTAGAAAGTAGGCACGCAGCCTATGCGTTTGTCGTGAGCGGGATACTGAGTTCGAGCGTTGTCGGTGTTGTTTTGCACATTGGTGCCGTCGCAGGAGAGTTCGCTGGGAAGCTTTATAGTGTAAACCTTCTGATCGGATTTTCGAACGTAAGGAGAGTCGGTGTCGGCCGGCCAAAAAAATTGGATTTGTTTTCCTGTCACCGTGTCGCTGTTTGGTTGAATTCTTTGACCGTTCTCCGTATAAAACCAAATTTGTTTTAAAAGACTTTCTTTAATCAGCAGGTAGTCGCATACATTGTCTTGCTTGGCGATATACAATCCTTCAGTGTTGACGGCCACCACTTCTTTCATGGCGGAGAAAAGCGGATTGCTTGAATTATAATGATCTTGGGTGGGGCAGTAGGCCTTGAAAGTTTGGCTGTCCACGTAAGGCAGCATATAATATCCCAAAAGCCTTTGGTCTTGCTGCCCGCCGCCGCCTTCCGGGTCTGTTATTGGGGGCCCGTTATAATACTTCAACTCGAAAAACACTTTGGGCGTTTGCGAAAGCGTGACGCCCTGATTGTTGATATTCTGTTCTATAATTTTGTGAATCTCCATTTCATTGCCGTTTTCGTCTCCGTCCAAATCAAAGAATCTGGGATCCCATTTGTCCCACACGGTAAAAGCGTCGGGAGATTCTTCCAAGAGGGGATTGTTTATGGGAGTCGTTCCATAAGTAATGTAGTCGTGACAATACACATTGGCGAAAGTTCCCGGAAGCGGCTCCGGCCGGTCTTCATCAATAAAATAGTAATGCATGCGGTTTGCGGACTCAAAATAGGTGTCTCCGGTGGAATCGTCGCCGCTTGATTCTCTGTTCATGCAAGAATATTGATTTACCGGCATTAAGCGCAAAGGGCCGCCCACCGGGTCGGTGATGGGAGTGGACACCTTGCGCACCTGAATGGTGTTTGAGGAGGCGCCGCTGGAAACTTCCACCACATTTAATCTATAAGTTTTATCAGGATCCAAATTAAGGATGTTTATTTCTAAGCTCTTTTGTCCCGGCGCGGGATCGTTCAAAGGCAAGCTGCCCAAAGAGCCGTTTTCGTCTTTGACTTGAATTTCACAAGAAGGGTTGCCAAGACTTGTATCCTCCACCACTTCGCCGGTTTCCGGGTCGGTGTAGATCATATTTTGCCCGCACCAGCCCGCCAAATCCACTAGGTGAGAGGTTTCAATGTCTTCTCCCACTTCCACATCCACATACAGAGTTGGTTCTGAGCCGCTTTTTCCTTCGCAAAAACTTACGCAGTTTCCAAGGGTGATCGGCTTGCCGTCTTGACAACCGCAGTGACCGGATTGCAGATACACGTCTCCGTCGGGACGCTGGGGAATTTCAAATTCCCCGGTATCAATCTCAGGCTCGCTTATTTTTTGATTAAAAGGTTTAAAAGTAGGACGCTCCCGCGGGGCCTCTTCACAAGCGGCCAAAAACAAGCAACAGAATGTCAGGTAGGCAAAAATTTTCATAATCACTCTCAATTGCTTATCGACAAGGGCATCGGTTACTTAATATTTTAACTTGGTTTTTTGAGTAAAAGAGTTTGTTGCTGTGATTCCGGTGATTTAGGATGGTTATCGGCCCATAATCAAGGCTTTGGCGCCAACAATTTAGGTAAGCTAATGTTTTTTAATAAAGTAACCGATATAAGTATCAAATATTGCGTTAAAAAAAAGCATGAAAAAAATAGCAAGGAGAACACTATGACTAAAGCTGATTTGATTGCCGTGATTGAAAAACAGGCGAATTTAAACCCTAAACAAGCGGAGAAAATCGTCAACATCGCCTTCGACACCATGATTCAAGCTTTGTATGACGACGAAAGGATTGAAATCAGAGGCTTTGGATCTTTTGCCAATAGAAATTACAAGGCCTACGAAGGAAGAAATCCCAAAACGGGAAAAGTGGTCAAAGTCGACCCAAAGAAAGTTCCTTTCTTTAAAGTGGGTAAGGAATTAAAAGAAATGGTGGACGCGGGCAAAGATAAATACGTTATTAGGGAAGCGTAGGTGGCCATGAAAAAAATGTTGTTTCACGTTGAAAACTCTTCAGTGATCCATGACGCGGGGCTGTTGGCGTTTCGCCTTTATATCGGATTGTCCATGGCCTTCGCTCACGGGCTTGGCAAGATTCCCCCCAGCGGCCAGTTTTTGGGGGGAGTTAGCGCCATGGGATTTCCCGCTCCGGAGTTGTTCGCCTGGTTGGCGGCGCTTTCCGAGTTTTTAGGCGGGCTGTTTATCGCGCTTGGTTTGGCCACCCGCTTTTCCAGTTTGGCGCTTGGGTCCACCATGGTGGTTGCGGGCTTTATCGCCCATGCCGCGGATCCTTTTGGAGTCAAAGAGAGGGCCTTTCTTTTTCTTTTTTCCTGCGTTCTGTTGTTTTGCGTTGGAGCGGGAAGATTTAGCGTGGATAGATTGATTAGCAAAAAATAATTTTATCGAGTTTTAATTATACAAAAATTGTATTTTCCAAAGCGGACCTGCGAGTCCGCTTTTTTTTGTTTATATTGGCCAGAGTAAGGAAAAAAAACAAAAGGAAGCCAATATGAAAGGTCTTATTTTTTACGTTCCATCCTATCCCGCGGCCGCGAACTTGGGCCTGCTTATTTTTCGGGTTTACGTCGGTCTTACCATCGCTTTCGCCCACGGCATTGGAAAGATTCCGCCTCAAGAGCAATTCGTTGGCATGGTGGAGGGCATGGGCTTTCCCATGGCGTATAGTTTTGCTTGGCTTGCGGGACTTGCGGAATTCGCCGGCGGCATAGCCGTCGCTCTGGGATTGCTGACTCGCTTCGGAGCTCTTGGACTCATCGTCAATTTCGCGGTGGCTTCGCTCATTTTTCATTCCGCTGATCCATTTCAAGTCAAAGAGCTGGCCTTCACCTTTTTGTTTTGCTCGATTTTGCTCTGCTTCACCGGAGCGGGAAAATTCAGTGTGGACGCGCTGATCAACAAGAAGTGAATTGAAATTGACAATTTCGGATAAATAGCTGAATATACTTAAACATTTTATCGATGTTTAAGTGATGTTTAAGTAAGGAGACATGCCCGAGTGGTCCAAGGGAACGGTTTGCAAAACCGTACAACCGCCGGTTCAAATCCGGCTGTCTCCTCCAAATTTTAGGATCTTCACACTCTAATCCCTGACTCTGAACTCACGTCTTGCCCTGAAGTACTGTCTTTTCGTAAATTAAAAGTTATTTTAAATCTAAAATGAGAAGAATATCAATAATTTCTTAAATTTCCTTAATGTATGTTCCGATCGTGTTGAATCAAAGGAACCTGTATGATTCTAGTTGTTGATGATGAGCGCTATATAACGGAATGCATTTCTGAACTGCTTTCTGATGAAAAAATTTTCGTTATTAAAACTAATAAGTCTGAAGAGGCTATTGACCTCATAAATAAACATCAGATTACATGTGTATTGACTGATATCGCAATGCCTTTCATGAATGGAGTAGAGTTGGGAAAAAAAATAAGAAGCCTGCATCCAAATATTATAATGATTTGCATTTCAGCCTATAGCGAAAGTTTTGAGCAAGATTTAATCGCTGTCGGGTTTGATCATATTCTTCCGAAGCCTCTTAACTTCGAAGAAATGATTAACACGGTAAAAAGATATCTTTAAAGAATAAGTATTAAAACGAAGGGTCACAAATGATTAAGGCGCCAACTCCAGACAACGAAAAAGAAAGGTTAAAAACCCTTCACGAATACGAAGCGCTAGAAACTCCGCCCGAAAAACATTTTGACGAAATAACAAAAACGGCATCATTAATTTGCGAGTGCAAAATTTCTGTGATTAGTCTGGTAGATAGCGAGCGCCAGTGGTTTAAATCAACGCAAGGAATTGACGCGACCGGATCGGCCAGAGACCTTTCTTATTGCGGGCACACAATTATGGGCGACGATCTAATGATTGTTGAAGACGCTGAAAAAGATGAACGATTTTGCGACAATCCCTCTCTTCTAAACGCCCCTCATGCAAGATTTTACGCGGGGGCTCCCCTAATCGCTCCAAATGGCCATCGCATTGGTACTTTATGTGTAATTGATAACAAACCAAGGAATCTTTCCGATGAGCAAAAGTTATTATTGAAAACCCTCTCAAAACAAGTTGTAAACTATCTGGAGCTGGCAAAGAGAAAAGTGAAAGAAATATCGGAGTTAAGAGAGCTTGAAAGTTTCAAAAAAGGCCTGGATGTGAATGCGATTATAGCCCGCACCGATAAAAGAGGTCGAATCACATATGTGAACGATAAATTCTGTGAAGTTTCCGGGTATTCTAGAAACGAGCTTATTGGCAAAGATCATCGAATGATCAATTCAGGATACCACTCTAATGAATTTATTGCCGAAATATGGAGTTCTATTTCCAAGGACAAAATCTGGAGAGGAGAAATAAGAAATAGGGCCAAGGACGGGAGTCTCTATTGGGTGGACACGACAATTCTTCCTTTAAAAGACGAAAAGGACGAAATAAATGAATATTTGTCCTTTCGCTACGACATCACCGAAAAGAAAGAAAATGAGTACCTTCTGAGCGAAGCTCAAAAACTTGCAAAAATCGGCGGCTGGACAATCAATGCCGAAACAGGCGAATTAAAATGGACGGACGAAACTTATAGAAT
>JBBDND010000041.1:0-7059 GCA_040877865.1 Bacteriovoracaceae bacterium
AAAAAAATAAACCTTCATATCTCGGGAGAAGACACCGAGGTGGACAAATCTCTCTTGGAAAAAATGGCGGACCCTTTGGTTCACATCGTCAGGAACGCCGCGGATCATGGACTTGAAAGTTCGGAAAAGAGATTGGAAGCGGGAAAAAGTGTTGAAGGAAATTTGTGGCTTTCAGCTTATCACAAAGGAAATTTCACCGTTATAGAAGTTAAAGACGATGGCGCTGGAATAGATCCGGAGGTTATACGAAAAAAAGCGGTGGAGAAAGGTCTTATATCTGCGGATCAGATATTAACTGATGAAGAGTCTATTGAGCTTATCTTTGCCCCCGGATTTTCCACAAAAGAACAAGTAACGGAAGTTTCAGGCCGCGGTGTCGGAATGGATGTTGTTAAAACCAATATAAAAGAGTTAAGGGGAGAGATTAAGATTTCTTCCAAAATGGGCGAAGGAAGTGTTTTTAAAATATACCTTCCGCTAACGCTCGCAATCGTTGACGGAATGGTGGTTCACGCCGGAGAGCATCGCTTTGTTGTTCCTATTTCTCAAATCACTGAGTCTGTTCACGCCACTCAGATCCATTCTATTGGCGGCCGAAAAGAGGTGCTTTCATTGAGAGGGAAGTCCATGGCGCTTTATCGCCTTTCATCATTGTTGGGCTACAGTTCCAACGACGAAATTTCGGACCAAGGCATTGCGATGATTGTCGCCAGCGAAGACAAGAACAAGTCCTTTGCCGTCCTTGTGGACGACATTTCGGAGCAACAACAGGTCGTGATAAAACCACTGAGCGAAGAGTTGAAAGGAATGCCCGGAATTACAGGAGCCGCCATATTGGGCGATGGAAGTCCAAGTCCCATACTAGATTTAGCCGCGTTGGCAAAAGCAAAATTTTCAAAAGTTAGACATAAGCGAAAAGAAAGGACAGCAGCATGAGTAATTTAGAGAAAAAAATCGAGACAAGAGAATCTGAAAGATTTCTTGTTTTTACTTTAAACGGCGAAAAATACGCCCTGACACTTTTAAAGGTAAAAGAAGTGATCGCCCTTACCAAGACCACCCCCATGCCTTACATGCCCTCTTATTTCAAAGGCATTATGAATTTAAGGGGCAAAGTCATTTCTGTTATAGATCTTAGATTGAAATTTAAAATGAAAGAATCCGGCGAGTCTTCGGAAACAACCATCATTATTTTGGACATAGACTCCTTGTCCGTGGGCGTCGTCGTTGACAGCGTGGATTTCGTGCTGTCTCCGCCAGCCGAACACATTCAACCGGCGCCGGATGTGGAAGGGCACATAGGCGCGGAATACGTCGAGGGAGTTGTCGAACACGAGGAGAAACTCGTTCTTATCGTTGACATTGAAAAAACTGTGAACGCAAATGAGATTAAGCATCATCTAAAAAAGTCGGCATAATTTAACATTGAATCGTAGGGAGAAAGAATGAAGAATTGGAGTTTAAATTTAAAGTTAACATTTTTGATGGCCGTTTTTGCCATTGGAACTATTACTGTTTCGGTTGTAGGAGTTTTCCAACTGGACTCAATCAACACCAGCTTGAATTACTTGACAGGCACGGTGGCAGAAAGAGTGAGATACGCTGTGAGACTGGACGCCAACACAAATTCCATAATGAACTTGGAGAAATCCTTGATTCTGGAAAAAGACCCAGGCACTCAAGAAAAGATTTCAGAAAACTTAAACAAAAAAATTGTCGAGCTTCAAGCGAACTTGAAGGGGTTGAGAAATGTCGGCCTAAGCGACAGTGAAAATCTTGTTAAGCTGGAGAGCTCTTTTGAGCCGGTGGTAGAAATCGATAAACAGGTTCAAAGCCTGGCCATTCAGGGAATGAACGAAGCGGCTTTTGAACTTGCAAGAACCAAAGGGATGAAGGCATTTGGTCAATTTGACAAGGTTCTAAGGGAGGTCAACCTAAGCGCCCAAAAAGAAATGGAAGTTGAATCCAAAAAAACCGACCAAGTGTACCAAGAAGCAAGACTGGCCGTGATTGTAATAAGCTCCGTTGCCATTTTATTTTCCGCTTTGCTTGGCTTTGGCATTCTAAGGGCAATCAACAAAGCAATCAACCGAGTCATTGAGGATCTTACCAATAATTCTGAACAGGTCAGCGTCGCCGCGAGACAAATATCAGAGTCCTCCCAAGATCTTTCCCAGGCGGCCACCGAACAGGCCAGCTCTCTTGAAGAAACTTCAAGCTCGGTAGAGGAAATTAGCTCGATGGTGAAAAGAAATTCTGAAAATGCGAACAACTCGGCTCAGGCGTCTGTTGAAGGACAAAAGTCCTGCGAGAAAGGCAAGGAAGTCATTAAGCAAATGATTCACTCCATGAAAGAAATCAACCAGGCGAATGACAGCGTTATGAAACAAGTTAATGAAAGCAATGAAAAAATTGGAGAAGTTGTAAAGGTCATCAATGAAATGGGTGAAAAAACAAAAGTTATAAACGACATTGTTTTTCAAACAAAGCTTCTCTCTTTTAACGCGTCAGTTGAGGCCGCAAGGGCCGGGGAGCACGGAAAAGGCTTTGCCGTGGTGGCGGAAGAAGTCGGAAACTTGGCGCAAATGAGCGGGAAAGCCGCGACAGAAATTTCAGAGATGCTGGACTCCAGCATCCAGAGAGTTGAGGCGTCAATTAGCGAGAGCAAAGAAAAGATAAACAGCATTATTCTTGTGGGCAAGGAAAAAGTCGACGAAGGGGACAAAATCGCCCGCGAGTGCGGCGAGGTGTTAGACGAAATAGTGCTGAAGTCTGGCGAAATCAATGAAATGGTCAAGTCAATAGCCAGCGCCAGCGAGGAGCAATCCGATGGAATCGAGCAAATCACAACGGCCATGTCGCAACTGGATCAGGTGACACAAACAAACGCGTCGACTTCAGAAGAAGCCGCGAGCGCCGCCGAAGAGCTTTCTGGCCAGGCGGACCAGCTAAAAGAGGCCGTGGGCATTCTGGTTCAAAATATAAAGGGTGGCAAAGGGGCAAGTGCGGGAGTTGTTCCCCATGTTTCCAAGGAAACTCGTCAACACTCCACCGAAGACAATAAAGTTGTCCAATTTAAGCCTAAAACTTCCGAGCCAAGCCGGAATTCGGGCGAGCAGCTGGCCAAGGCAAGCGGCTTTGGTGGAGTTCCCGATGCGGACGACGCCAGGTTTAAGGAAGTTTAAGAGTTTTAATAAAGGAGAACAATGAGCGCTTTGCCAAAATTTAAGCCCGAAATAAAGCAAGAGTTGGAGTACTCGGATTTTGAATTCTTTCAGCGCTTAATTTTTTCAATTGCGGGGATAAATATTTCCCCGCAAAAGAAAGAATTGATTCGATCGAGAATCTCCAAAAGAGTCAAGTCTCTTGGGCTCGGTGGATATTCCGAATATAGATCTTACTTGGAGTCTATTCCCAAAAGACATGAAGAGTGGACTCATTTTACAAACGCTCTTACCACTAATAAAACCGAATGGTTTAGGGAAAAAGGACACTTTGATTATTTAAAAGAAAAAGTCATCCCATTGCTAAGTCAAAGAGGACAAAAGGTGAAGGTCTGGTGCGCGGCATCCTCAACTGGTGAAGAGGCCTATACATTAGCCTTCCTTTTGGAGAGTCATTTAAAAGGCAAGGATTATGAAATTCACGCCAGCGACATTGACACTGAGGCTCTTTGCAAGGCCCAAAACGGCGTTTATCGCAAAGGTCTCGCTTTAGCGCAAACTCCCAAAGAATACCTTTCTTTTTTTGACAACGGACGAGAAGAGATACAGGAATGGGTTAGGGTGAATAAAAAAATAAAAGAAAAAATAAAATTTTTTCAAAAAAATTTGCTGGAAGCTCCAGAGCGAAAGAACATGTATGACATTGTCTTTTGCCGAAATGTGCTTATTTATTTTGAAACCCCAACGATTACGAAAATAATAGAAAACTTGCGGCAATCGTCAAAAAAAGACGCGTTGCTTTTTGTGGGGCACAGTGAGTCCCTGCAAAACGTTCAAACAGAATACAAGTACAAAGGCTCTTCAATTTACATCAAAGGGAAATATTTTGCCTCAAACTTATAATGTGAAAATTGGCGAAGTTATAGTCTCGTCCAAAGGTACTGTGCTTCAAACCACATTGGGATCCTGCGTTTCAGTTTGTCTTTTTGACCCGGTGACCGGAGTGGGAGGCATGATTCATTGCGCTTCCCCGTTGCAAAGCGCGACCCACAGCGGAAGAAATTGTTCTTCTTCCCTAGAGGATTTGTTTTACGGTCTGTCGAAAATTTCCAGTCGCCCGCTTAGCAGCTATAAGGCGAAAGTGGTGGGAGGCGCCAATGAGAAGGCCTCCCAATTTGGAGTCGGCGAAGACAATGTTAAATCTGTACTGGAGATTTTAAAACGAGAAAAAATTGAAATTGTTGGAGAAGATACCGGTGGCACTCGGGGGAGGACATTGTTATTTTTCCCCTCAACGGGGAAACTTAAAGTGAGCGAGGTCGCTTGCGCTCTTGCGCTTGCTAAGGCCAGAGAGAAAGTGAGCCGAGAGCAAGAGCCTCGAGAACAAAAAAGAACTTCGCTTGAAACGCCAAAAATGAAAACGTCAGGAAAGACAAAAGTTTTTATAATTGACGATTCAAAGACAATACAGGTGTTGCTTAAGAGAATACTTTCTAAAGACACCAGTATTGAGGTTGTGGGCGTCGCCTCTGATCCCATCGAAGCAATGGCAAAAATGAAAAATCTTTCAGTGGACGTCTTAACCTTGGACATCAATATGCCTAAAATGAATGGGATGGAATTTTTAAAAGAATTCATGCCCAAACGGCCTATGCCGGTGGTGCTTATTAGCGCCTTGAGCCTTCATGACGGCAACGCGGTATTGAATTGTTTGGAACTGGGAGCTGTAGACTATATTCAAAAACCAAAATTTGAAGAAATTGAAGACGAGTCAAAGTTAATTTGCGAAAAAATTATATCCGCCGGGACAACGACGCCCAGATTTCTAGGACAAAAGAAGATTCGTCAGGACTCCAAAGCTCCCAACATCTTGAGCTTTCGCAAAGGAAGCTTCTTGACCATTGGCGCCAGCACCGGCGGCACGGAAGCGATTAAGTCGGTCCTGACCAATTTGCCAGCTAATATTCCTCCCACTGTTATCGTTCAACATATTCCTCCTGTTTTCTCGAAGGCCTTTGCTGATAGGGTGAATGGGCTGTGTCCCTTTTTGGTTAAAGAGGCGGAAGATGGAGAAATCTTAGAAGAGAACAAGGTTTTGATCGCGCCGGGAGGAAAACAGATGAAGGTGCGCAAAAGCGGAGATCGATTTTATATAAGTATTACAGACGATCCGCCGGTGAATAGGCACAGGCCCTCGGTTGATTATCTTTTTCACTCCGTGGCCAAGCATATGAAGAGGCGGGCCATAGGAGCTCTCCTGACAGGAATGGGAGAAGATGGCGCCAAGGGACTGTTGGAGCTTAAAGAAGCGGGATGTCGCACACTGGCCCAAGACGAAGAAAGCTCGGTGGTTTTTGGCATGCCTAGAGAGGCAATCAAACTGGGAGCGGCGCAAGAAGTGGCAAGCTTGGACGATATTCCAGAAGTTTTAATAAAAATGGGACATAAAAAAAATAAGGAAGCGGCATGAATTTTAAAATATTTGATAAACAGGATTACCTCGTCGCCCAAGTTCTTGCGGACTTTGACAAAGACGAGTACCAAATGTTGGAGTCTGAAATAATGAGTCGCTTGGAAAACGATTCGTTTGAAAAATTAAAGGGGTGCGTTTTTGATTTTCAACAAAAGTCTTATGTTGATCAGCCTTTTATTCGCTTGATAACGATGGTCCTGACATACGCTAGAAAGCAGAATAAAAAAACGATTCTTTTAAATCTTCCAATTGAGTCTGAAAGGTTTGTAAAATCCGCGGGGATCGATATTGAGATCTGTAAAAATGAAAGTGATTTGTTTAAAACAGGATCTCAAAAAGCCTCGATCAATATGGACTTTATTAACCCTTTTTTGGAGGCAACTATCAACACTTTAAAAGTGCAAGCTGCAACGGAATGTTTTTCGGAAGAAGCTTTTTTAGCCGGAAGCAAAAAAATCAAGGTAGATATCGTGGGGATTATTGGGGTTTCGTCAAAAGAATTCAACGGATCTATCGCTTTATGTTTTCCCACTGAAACTTTTTTGTCGATCATGGAAAATATGATGGGCGAGGAGTATCAAGAGATTGACGACGAATTGGAAGACGGGGCGGGCGAGCTTCTCAATATTATATTTGGCCAAGCAAAAATCGCGCTTAACGCTAAGGACTTTTCAATTGCGAAGGCTATCCCCAGCGTCATCCGAGGTAAAGAATTAAAAATAAAACATCTAACGCAAAGTCCTGGAATTATCTTGCCGTTTGAGAGCGGCTCCGGGGATTTTCACGTGGCAATAGGATTAAAACAAGGAGAATAGCTTATGTTCGCAAAAGACATCAATATTCTTGTGGTAGACGATATGAATACCATGAGAAAAATTGTAAAGAATAGTTTAAGAAAACTTGGATTTGTTAATTTTAACGAAGCGGTTAATGGAGTCGAAGCTTGGAAGATTTTAAATAGCGGGGATATAAAATTTGACTTGATTGTCTCTGATTGGAACATGCCTAAAATGACCGGCTTGGAACTTTTAAAGAAGGTGAGGGGCGAAGAAGTGTTTAAAAGCTTGCCTTTTTTAATGGTTACCGCGGAAGGAGAGCAAGAGCAAATTAAAGAGGCCATAGGAGCGGGGGTGAGTAATTTTCTGCTCAAGCCCTTTACACCGGATAGTTTTCAAAAAAAACTAGAGTTGGTTTATAAAAAACACAATCAAAATGCGGCATAAGTTTTATGTTTTTCCAAAGTTGGTTTTTAAAAAGGATTGTGCTGCTTATTTTGCTTTTCAAGCTTTCTATTGAGTTTTTTTAATGGTTCGTTCTGGAGGCGTCTGACGAAATTTCGTCAATTCATAACCTGTCTAGAGGTAATGAGCGTTCGGCTATTTTAGCTACCTCCACCATCCGCAGGGGGGCAAAATGGTGATC
>JBBDND010000042.1:0-7019 GCA_040877865.1 Bacteriovoracaceae bacterium
CCATCACCTCAATAAGAAATGTTCTGTCGCTGGATTGGGCCGTGTCGCGAATCTTGTCCACCGCTTCCATCGCCGTCTGTACGGCGGTATCAAAGCCGATGGTGTATTCCGTCCCCGAGATGTCGTTGTCTATAGTGCCGGGAATTCCAATCACGGAAATACCAAATTCGTCATGCAAGGCCTTGGCCCCTTTGAAGGAGCCGTCGCCGCCTATGACAACCAAAGCGTCAATGTCGCGATCTTCCAAAATTTGGGCCGCTTTTTCCCTGGTGGCTTTTTGCTTAAACTCGGGACAGCGAGAGGTGTACAGCACGGTGCCGCCGTGGTGAATGATGTTTCCCACGGAGGAGGCGTTCATCTCGTACATGTCGTTATTGATTAGACCCTGAAAGCCTCTTCGAATGCCGTAGACTTTCAATCTCGCTCCAATTGCCGAGCGGACAACCGAGCGGATAACGCAATTCATTCCCGGACTGTCTCCGCCGCTTGTCATTACCGCCACTGATCTAATCATTTTTTCACTCATATGTTTTCCTGTCCTGTTTTTAATAAAAAATGGCGTGTCCTTCAAACTCTTTTGGCCTTTCCATTCCCAATAGATCCAAGATTGTCGGCGCCACGTCTTTTAGCGAGTTTTCCGATGAAGTTAATTTTAGACGCTTGCCTTTGACTTTGTCATGAACCAAGGCAAAAGGAACCAGCGAGCCGGAGTGGGAGGTGTGAGGGCTGTGATCCTCGTACTCCATTTGATCGCAATTGCCGTGATCGGCGGTAACGAGCATCGCCACTCCTTGCTCGAGACAGATCTCCATTAAGTTTCCAATGCATTTGTCCACAGCTTCAACCGCTTGAATGGCGGCCTCAAAGTTGCCGGTGTGTCCGACCATGTCCGGGTTGGCGAAGTTGACCACGTAAAAGGTGACTGAGCCGTCTTTTAATTTTTCTGAAAGTTTTTGGCAAACTTCCGGCGCGCTCATTTCCGGCTTTTCGTCGTAAGTGGCCACGTCTCTGGGGGAGTCCACTAAAATTCTGTCTTCCCCCTTAAAAGGCTTTTCGGCGCCGCCGTTAAAAAAATAGGTGACGTGGGCGTACTTCTCGGTTTCGGCTATTTTTAACTGTTTTTTTCCTTGCTGAGACAAAAATTCGCTAAGTGTTCCTTGAATGTTCTCCCGTGTAAAAAGCACGGGAACATTGGGCATCTCTACTTCAATATAGGGAGACATGCAAAGAAAATATTTCGGTCTGACATCGTTTTCAAAAGGCTCGAATTTGGGGTTGGTAAAAGCGAGGCTTATTTGTCTGGCGCGGTCGGGGCGAAAGTTGATAAAGAACACGCAATCTTCGCTTTTCACGGCGCCTTCCTCGTCAAACAAAACATGTTCCACATGCTCGTCATAAACCTTGTTTTGGTAATTTTCTTTTAAATACTCCAAAGGAGTCGCGCCCACCGAGCCGCTCTTGCCGGTCATGGCGTTGTAGGCCTTTTGAATCTTTTCCCAACGCCGGTCGCGGTCCATGCCAATGGCCCGCCCGCCCAGCGAAGCGAAAGAAAAACCGCCATGTTTTTGAATGTCCTGGACATAATCGACGCCGGAAGTTTTAGAGGTGTCCCTTCCGTCGCTAAAGGCGTGCAAAAAGACTTTTAAATCCTTTTCCTCGTTTAAGTAATTTATAACGGCTTTCAAATGATCCATATGAGAGTGAACTCCCCCGTCGGAGAGCAGTCCCATAAGATGGATTCTTTTGCTGCCTTCTTTGGCCGTTTTAATGAGTTCTTGAAATTTATCGAGCTCTTTAAAAGTGTCGTTTTTAATTGATTCGTTAATTCTCACCAAGTCCTGTCGCACCGGCCTGCCGGCGCCGAGATTCATGTGCCCCACTTCCGAGTTTCCGGCGACTCCCTTGGGCAGACCTACCGCTTCGCCTCCGGGCTCTATCAGGGTGTTGGGGTAGTCTTTGAGAATGCGGTCCAAGTTGGGAGTGTTGGCGGATTTAACGGCGTTCTTCTTTGAGGTTTCGTTTACGCCAAGGCCGTCGACGATGAGCAATAAAACTCGCTTGGAAAGTCCTTTAATTTGGCTCATAAGACTCGCTCCCTTTCAGTTGTGATACGGATGATTTTCTTTAATAGTTATAGCGCGATAAATTTGTTCAATGAACAACAGTCTGGCCAATTTATGGGGAAATGTAAGTTTTGACAAAGACAGCTTTTCTTGCGAGGCGTTTAGAACGCCGCGCTCAAAGCCTTCCGCTCCGGCGATAATAAAAACCAGTTGCCTAGAGGTTTCAAGCTTTTCAAAAAGCCACTTGGAAAAATTCCGGCTGTCCCGCTCTTGTCCGGCCTCTGTCAAGGCCACCACCAAGGGGGGGGAGATTTTGGAAATTTCTTCGATCTTTTTGAGGATGAGCTTGCCTTCAAAGGCCTTGTCTTGCGCTTTTGCTTTTAATTCGTGGATTTGCAGCTCAAGGGAGTTGATACGCTGTAGAAAGTCTTGCTCAAGCGCTTCGATGCGCTTGTCTTTGAGCTTTCCCACCACAATCAGATGGACCTTCTTCATTTAGAAGTAGTTGTCGGTGGGGTCCGTTTTGGCCTTGACTTCGGAGCGCTCAAAATAATATTCTTGCGGAATTTCCAACTGGGGATAGTCCGCCCACAAAGAGTCTAAATCAAAAACGTCCCGGGCCACGTCTTGAAAAATATGAACAATCACGTCGGCCGCGTCCAGCAACATCCAATCGCCGTCGGTTACGCCTTCCAGGGACAAGACCTTCGCCCCGTGGCGTTTAAGGCTGTATTGAATTTCATCAATCATGGTTTTGGCCTGGGTGATGTTTTGAGCGGTGGCGATGATATTGTAGTCGCACAGGGCGCTGGTGGCTCCCACGTCAAAAATCTTTATATTGACGCCTTTGTAATTGGCTATAATCCAGGCGCAGGCCAAGGCCATCTTTTTGGATTTTTCGTCTTTTTTTTCGCCGTCTTTTGGCTCAAAGATTTTATTCACTTCGTTTTGGACAAACTCGTTTGCCATGATTTCTCCGAAAGCCGCAAGGGCCGTTTAAATTGTCGCCCTTTATTTTTGGGCGATTTTTGTCTTTAGCATAAGTCTTTTTAAAAGATCAAGGTTGAGGCCTGACACTGAAGAAATAGGCAAAACCTTTTTGTCCAAGGTGTCTTGCATAAAGTTTTGAAACTTTGCTATTTCCTCTTCAGTCATGGCGTCGATCTTGGTTAAACATATAATTTCAGGCTTTTGGGCCAGATCTTGTTTAAATTTTAACAGCTCGTTGCGAACGGTGGAGTACTCGTCCAGCGCCTCGTAAGGCTCGAGCAACATGGAGCAATCCACCAAATGAACCAGCGCGCTGGTTCTCTCGATGTGCTTTAAAAATTGGATGCCAAGGCCTTTGCCTTCGCTCGCTTTTTCAATCAGGCCCGGAATGTCGGCCACCACCAAGCTGTCTTCGTCCACTTTAACCACTCCCAAATTCGGGGTGAGGGTGGTGAAGGGATAATCGGCGATTTTTGGCTTGGCCGCGGATATGGTGGCGATAAGGGTGGATTTGCCGGCGTTGGGAAGACCTATTAGAGCGATATAGGCTATAAGCTTTAATTCGAATTTAAGCGGCAAATCAACTCCCGCTTCTCCTTCTTGGGCAAATCTGGGAGCTTGATTGGTGGAGGTTTTAAAAAAGGCGTTGCCAAGGCCTCCGCGTCCGCCTTGAGCGATCAGCTCTTTTTGTCCGTGAGAAACGATGTCAAAAAGCAGCTCGCCTGTTTCTTGATGATAGACCAGAGTTCCCACCGGAACTTTGAGGGCCAGGTCTTTTCCCGCCGCTCCGTCCATTTGCGAGCCCGCGCCGTTTTCGCCGTCCGGCGCCTCGTATCGTTTCTTTCCGCGGTAGTTCATGAGGGTATTGATATTCTCGTCTCCCTCGATGAAGATATTGCCGCCGCGGCCGCCGTTGCCGCCGTCTGGACCGCCATGGGCCACGAATTTTTCCCGCCTGAAATGGACAACGCCGTTGCCGCCTTTGCCCGAGCTTACTTCAATCTTTACTTCATCTATAAATTTCATTTTTCTTCTTTAGGTACGTGGTACCTTTTTAAAAAAGGCGCCACGCGCCTACAAAAAAGGGAGTCGCAAAGACTCCCTTTATATATGCCATGCATTTATTGCTTCATTAAGCGGAAACGACAGACACGCTCTTCTTGTCTTTGGAATAGTTGGAAAATTCAACTTTTCCTTCGGCCATGGCGTAGATGGTGAAATCCCGTCCCATCTTTACTCCAACGCCGGGATGAAACTTGGTTCCTTTCTGACGTACAATAATATTTCCAACAATTACGTTTTCGCCGCCGTATTTTTTAACCCCTCTCATTTTGGGATTGGAATCGCGACCGTTGCTAGTACTACCACCTGATTTTTTGTGAGCCATATATTTCTCCTAAATCTTTTTTTATTAAGCGTTTACTTCTTTAATCTTTAAAGCCGTGTAGTGTTGTCTGTGTCCGTTCTTAGTCTGGTATTTCCCAGGCTTTCTTTTAAGAACGATAACTTTTCTTGATCTGGCCTGCTTGACGACTTCAGCTACGACTTTGGCGCCTTGAACCAGCGGAGTTCCGACTTTGGGAGTGTCTCCTCCAACAAAAAGCACCTGATCGAGTTCAACGGTGGAGCCAACTTCAGCGTCCATCTTTTGAACATCAATAATGTCGCCTGTTTTTACTTTGTATTGGTGGCCTTTGACTTCTACTATACCGTACATTTTAATCTCCTTGTGCATGGCTAGGGGAGGAAGAACCTGCTTTTGCCCTAACTTATGGCGTAAATGAAACTACACTTTTATGGCGATTTCGGGTATTTGTCAAGAGTTAACCAAGAATTAAAAGGATCCCGCAAGAGCGATTCCCGCCGCTGATGGAACTCTCTTTTGCCCAAGATCTTCTTCATCGGAAGGCCTGCTCGTGACGCCTTGGGCAAACATCCTGCTGGAAAGGCTCTTTGACAATTTAAAAGCGTAGGCAACCTTCATGTAGCTAAATCTTGTTTTGGCGTCTAAAAGGCCTTGTAAGATAATTTGGTGGCCGGGATTAAAGTTATAAGTGGAGTTAAGCGCCAAGAAGTTGGAAAAAGGCGCGAACTCTTGTTGATAAGCAGGCTCAGGGTACTCCTCGTCTCGGTCGCGTTTGCCAAATTCCAGCCGGGAGGTGAGGTTGCGCGTCAAATCTTTTTCATAACCCACAATATAATGAAAGAGCCCGTCCGCGTCGGAGTCTTGCTTGTCCAATCGCTGGGAGTGCCTCATGGCCTGGCCAAAAAGCAGGCCTGAACCAAAATCATGGGCCAGCTCAAGGCCGTATTTATGCCTTTTTTGATCTTCGCCCAAGACATAATTGATATGCAGCTCGCGGGAATAGTCCCAATCTCCTCTTAAAAATATGGTTCGAGTTATGCGCTCGTCGCCGCCGTGAAATTGTTTGTCTCCCAGTAAATAAAGATGCAGTCGCAAATCGGATTCCGAGTCAAATAAAAATTTGAGTCCGTCGTTGCCCTGTTGAACTCCTTGCAGCGAACTAAAGGACAAAGGCAGCATAAAGGGGTCGATGGGGTTGAAAACAAAACCTTTTCCATAATCAATAAACATGCGCCCAAAAGTGAAAGAGGTTTCTTCGTCTCCCCATTCGTAAAAAAACTCGTTCAAAGTGGATTCGGTCACGCCAGTGTCCGTTTCTTCCACTCTTTGCAGTTTAAAGACATTCCTTAAAATCACGTTATTGGGAAAATTGAAGTAGGAGACGGCGGCGTTGTCGTCTTTGTAAAGATCGCTGGCGCTGTGGCGGACAAACCAATTGATGTCCACCAAGTTTTTCCATAATAAAACTTTCGCGTCCACGTTGGCGTAACCGATATAGGCCTCTTCCCGTTCCCAATCCGCGCCCAAGTCCCGGGCGGATTTGGGATTTTTTAGCTCTTGAGCCTGCAACTCAATATTGCCCGAGTATTCTATTTCAAAATTTGGGGTGGCGCGGGCGTTTGCCAAGATTAAGACGAAAGCAAGAAGATAGTGGACAAAAGAAGTCGGCATAAGCACCTAAAGTTTAGTTTAGCGACTCTTAAAGTCTAAAGTAACGATTGGAAAACGTCGAATATTATTAATAAGAGAAAAGAAACGAGAAACTTATGAACGATCAAAAAGCCGCCTATTATCAATTTCACCCTGAGCTTAAATACCAAGTGTATCTTAAGTTTGAAGATGAAGAGGTGGAAAAGCGCTTGAGCGACACGCTTGATTTTCTGGGCTTTTTTAAAGTCGAAAACGACCAAGCGCAGGCCATTGTTTTAAATCGAAATGAAACAAAAATTTTGAAAATTTCGCAAGCTTCTCCCCGGGTGGCCAAACAAATCCAAACCCTTTCCGCGTCAATGGACCATTACGGCCCGGAAAGTTTAAGCTCACACGGCGGTTATAAAGTGTACCGATATCAAAGCGCCGGCATGATGGTTTTTGACGAGAGTTCGTACTCGTGGGAAATGGGCCTGGTAAAAATTCCGGCGCGGCTTGAAGAAATAAAAGTCATGTTGATCCGCTTTGTATCTTGGGCCTTGGCCTCAAAGGGCGTCGTTGGATTTTGGGCGGTGCCGGTGGAACAAGGCTTTGTGGTTATGAAGCCGGCCGAGTCAAAGTTTGAGGCCGTTTTTGTGGATATTGAGCAAATGTCCTTGATAACCCGAGACGGCGTTTATCCGCTCAGCGCCGACGCGCAAATTCTGCGTTTGGAAGAGACGCTAAAGAACGCGTCTAAAAAAATGCAAAAGGAAGAGCTTTTAAGCTTTTTATACGCCAACACCACTTATTTTTCATATCCCGAATTCACTGAAGCGTTAAAGAGAAGCCTTTTTGAGATCGCCTCTTTCGCGCAAGGCGTGATTTATCCGGTGGAAAATTTTAAGCCCAGAACCGACGCCCAAGTCGATCAATAGTTTCGGTTGATATCCTCGGCGTACTCAATAACT
>JBBDND010000043.1:0-6946 GCA_040877865.1 Bacteriovoracaceae bacterium
CGAGGGCGGCAGAACGATTGGGGCCGGAACAGTTACTGAAATTGTTGAATAAAATTCGATAAATAAAGGACTGGTCTTCGGACCAGTCCTTTTTTTTTGGGCGTATAGCTCCAATTGGTAGAGCGGCTGATTCCAAATCAGTAGGTTGGGGGTTCGAATCCCTCTGCGCCCGCCATCTACACACTCTTTTTTTTTGTCCTTTCCAAAGCAAGTTTTTTACGATAAATATCATTTTTTTATAGACAAAATGCTTAATATTTCGCATATATTGTGAACTCTTAATTTACAAAGGTAGAATATGTCCTCTGTTGCTGAAAACGGTAAAAAATGGATTCAATCAGGCGTCGCAATAACATGCATGTTGCTTGGCTATATTTTAATCAGCTTTTTTGAAACAATGGGAGATTGGTTCGAGCTCGAGTCAAAGGTGCCAAATTTTGTGGCAACCTCTCAGGTTTTGGCCGTCTTAATAGCTCTTGGCACTTTTGTCTATATAATGAAGAACCCAAAAATCTCCAGCTTTCTTAGGGAGGTGTATCAGGAAACCGCAAAGGTTGTTTGGCCGGACAAGATTGCGACCAACCGCCACACCATTGGAATCATGATAGGCGTGACCATTGTAGGTTTCATCTTGGGCTTCTTTGATTTTGTCGCGACTTGGCTGTTGAGCCTCATTAATTAAGGAATAAATAATGACTGAAGAAAATGAAAAGGTTGAAAATGCCGAATTGGCGGACACTGAAGGCGCGGAAGGCGAAGCTTCAGAGCCTGAGGAGCGGGATAACGGACTTGCCAAAGGCGACGGCCCGGAATTCAGATGGTATGTGGCCCACGCGCTTAGCGGGTACGAAAATCGGGTGATAAAGACTCTTAAAGAGCGAATTTTAAATCATAATATGGCGGAGCAATTCGCCGACATTATCGTGCCAGAAGAAACAGTTGTTTCGAATGTTAACGGAAAGAAAAGAAACATAAAGAAAAAGTTTTTTCCCGGCTATGTGTTGGTCAAAATGATCATGAATGAAGCCACTTGGCATCTGGTAAAAGACACCGACAAAGTCACTGGTTTTGTCGGGGGGGTAAAAGGAAAACCTCAGTCCATATCTGACGAGGAAGCCGCCGTTATGCTTGGACAAGCGAAAGGCGATTTTAAAAAACCAAGGTCCGCGACAAGTTACTCTTCCGGCGATTCGGTTAAGGTTATCGAGGGTCCGTTTGCCTCTTTTGTCGGGACTGTTGAGGCTGTCAATCCCAATGGGAAATTAAAAGTGAATGTTTCAATTTTTGGTCGTCCAACTCCTGTTGAATTGGATGAGACTCAAGTTGAAAAAGCGTAAGCTTAATAAAAAATAAAAACCTAAACACGGGAGACTAGCGTCGCTTGAACCGAGGAGAAAGGTATGGCTAAAAAAGTAACAGGTTTTATTAAACTGCAAATTGAGGCTGGAAAAGCGAATCCGGCTCCGCCCATCGGTCCGGCTCTGGGCCAAAAAGGCGTAAACATCATGGAGTTCTGTAAAGCGTTCAACGCCAGAACTCAGAAAGAAGCTGGAACAATTCTGCCTACGATTATCACTGTGTATTCAGATCGTTCCTTCACCTTTATCACTAAAACGCCTCCAACGACTTTTCTTTTAAAGAAAGAGCTTAAGCTCAAGTCTGGAGCGAACAAACCTGGACACGAGGTTGCCGCGACTGTGAAAGAAGAAACTGTGGAAAATGTGGCCAAAGTAAAAATGCCAGATTTAACCGCCGCTGACATGGACGCCGCAAAGCGAACAGTGGAAGGTTCAGTTCGTTCCGCTGGAATGAAACTTGATTACAAGTAGTCTCGTAGTTTTAATGAGTTTTCGGAAGACTAAAGTCGCTATTACCGATTGGAGGAAAAAATGAGAAAAATGAACGCAAAAAGAAAAGAAGCTTTTGAAAAAGTTGATAAGAACCAAACATATTCAATAAAAGACGGCCTGGCGCTGGCGAAAGAAACAAGTTACGCAAAGTTTGACGAGACATTCGAAGTGGCTTTTCGTTTAGGAGTTGATCCTAGACACGCGGACCAAATGATTAGAGGAGCCATCGTTATGCCCGCCGGCACCGGTAAAAAAATAACTGTTGTGGTTATTACCTCTGGTGAAAATATCAATAAAGCGGAAAGCGCCGGCGCCGACGTTGTTGGCGGAGACGACGTTATCCAAAAAATTCAAGGCGGCTGGATGGAATTTGACAGAGTCATCGCCACTCCTGACATGATGGGAAAAATCGGACGAATCGCCAGAATCCTTGGGCCTAGAGGCCTTATGCCAAACCCCAAGCTTGGAACAGTTACCACTGACGTTGAAAAGGCTGTCAAAGAGCAAAAAGCGGGGAAGGTTGAGTATAGAACCGAAAAAAACGGCATTATTCATGTTCCTTTTGGCAAAAAATCTTTTACAGATGACCAGTTGCTGGAAAACTTCAAGGCAATCGCGGGAGCCATTGTGCGCGCCAAGCCGGCCAGTTCAAAAGGAACTTATTTGAAGTCCGTCACTGTTTCCACTTCCATGGGACCTGGAATCAAGCTTGATTCTGGCGATGTTGGCGCGACTGCATAATTAATTAACAGGGGTTGATGAAAGTCGGTTCGTCCCACTGGGGCGTGTAAAGCCTGCCGAAATCCCCCTCCATACTAATAGGAGGTAACACATGATGACCAGAGCTGAGAAAGACGTAATCATCAAAGACCTCAGAGAGAAGATTGAAAAAGCCAACGGCCTTTTTCTTACGAACTTGATCGGTATCTCCGCAAACGCCGCGGTTGATATTCGACGAAAAGTTCGTGATTCAAAAGGCGCGGTGGTTGTGACAAGGAACACTCTCTTTGGGAAAGCGTCTGAAGGCACCTACGCGGAAGAGCTTTTAAAAGATTTAAAGGGCTCCAACGCTGTCGCTTTTGCGTTTGAAGACGCTCCAGGAGTCGCGAAGGCTCTCTATGAGGCGTCAAAAGAATTAGAGCACGTCAAACTGCGCGACGGGTATTTGCAACAAAGTCTTCTGCCGTCTAAAGAGGTGGAGGCTCTCGCCAAATTGCCTTCTCGAGACGAGATGCTTGGCACATTGCTCGCGACATTTAACGCGCCTGTTTCCGCTTTTGCCAGACTTATGAATTCTGTAAAAGACGAAATGGAAACTCAAGGCGTTGAAAAACCGGCAGATTTAAAAGTAGAAGAAACTGCTGAATAAAAACACAAACCTAAAAAAATTAAGGGGAATAATTATGGCTATTACAAATGAAGAACTAATTGAACACATCTCTGGCATGACTGTGCTTGACCTTTCAAACCTTGTTAAAGAGCTTGAAGACAAGTTTGGCGTGTCTGCCGCTCCCGTTGCCGTGGCAGGCGGAGCTGGCGCTGGAGAAGCCGCTGAAGAGAAAACGGAATTTGACGTTGTTCTTACCGAAGCTGGCGCCAAGAAAATCAATGTTATTAAGGAAGTTAGAGCGATTACCGGTCTTGGTCTAAAAGAAGCCAAGGAAATGGTCGAGGGAGCTCCTAAGACATTGAAAGAAGCCGTAAGCAAAGAAGAAGCTGAAGAGATGAAGAAGAAACTTGAAGCTGCTGGCGCCAAAGCAGAGCTTAAATAGTTGAGTCTTGCGTTAATTTGACAGGTTTTTTAAATGGAAGGCCGCTTTGCGGGCTTCCATTATTGCGTTTACGCGTGTAAATAAGACAAATACTTGTTTTATATAAAAAAGTTTAGATAACTAGGAGTCAGTCCAATGGCAAAGGTTTTTAGCCCTAACGAGTGGTTCAGACGTAGCTTTAGCAGAAGTGAACACGTTATGGATCCCCCATCCTTGATGAGATTACAAATTAAGTCCTATGAAGATTTTTTGCAAAGAGAAATTCCGCCGGCTCGGAGAGAAGATAAGGGTTTGCAAGCGGTTTTTAAATCTGTTTTTCCTATCTTTGACTTTAACAAGACTGTCTCCTTAGAATTCGTAAGTTATTCTTTAGAAGAACCGAAGTACTCTGAGCAAGAGTGCAAGGCTCGCGGCTTGTCCTTTGAGTCGCCTTTGAAGGTGACTGTGCGATTGGTCTTTTTTGACATCGACGAAGAGGACGAGGAAAATAGAACAATTTCTTCAATTAAAGAGCAAGAAGTTTACTTGGGCAACATCCCATTGATGACTGACACAGGCCAATTTGTTTATAATGGAACGGAAAGAGTTATTGTTTCGCAACTTCATAGATCTCCAGGGATCATCTTTGAGCACGACAGCGGTAAAAAACACTCCTCCGGCAAGCTTCTTTATTCTTCCCGCATCATTCCCCACAGGGGCTCTTGGCTTGATTTTGAGTTCGATCACAAAAACGTTCTTTACGCCAGAATTGACAGAAAAAGAAAGCTTCACGCCACGGTTATTTTGAAAGCGCTGGGATTCAGCGTTTCCGAACTCTTGAATTTATTTTATGAAAAAGAAACTCTTCACTTGTCACAGAAGAAGTTTGAAAGAGAGTTGGACTTTTCCTTGATGCAAGGAGCTCGCGCGGAAGAAGACATTCTTGATCCAAAGTCCGGCAAGCCAATTGTTAAAAAAGGCAAAAAAATAACAAAGGTTCATGTTAAAAAGCTTAATGAGGCAAAGGTTAAAAAGCTTCCTGCCACCTTGGAGGAGATTGTTGGAAAAGTCGTCGCGGACGATGTCTATGACGAGGAGACCGGCGAGGTTATAGCTTCGGCTAATGAGGCGCTGACGGAACAAAAGATTTACGACCTGATTAATTCCGGCGTTAAGACGCTGGAAGTTCTTTATATCGACAACGTGAATTATTCAGATCAAATGAGAAACACTCTTCTTTTGGACAAAACCAATTCCACAGAAGAGGCTTTGATCAAGATATTTGAAAGATTGAGACCTGGGGAGCCTCCGACTTTGGAAACTTCGCAGGCTCTGTTTGACAGCTTGTTTTTTGACGAAACGAGATACGACCTTTCAAAGGTCGGCAGGATGAAAATCAATTACAAATTTGGCATGGACATCCCTGTAGAAAACACGACTTTGACCAAAGACGACATAATTCGAACGGTTCGTTACCTGGTCAATCTTAACAACGGCAAGGGACAGGTTGACGATATTGACCACTTAGGCAACCGAAGGGTTAGAGCCGTTGGCGAGCTTTTGGAAAACCAATTCCGCGTTGGATTGGTTAGAATGGAAAGAGCTGTCCGCGAGAGAATGTCCATCCAAGAACTGGAAACTATGATGCCGCACGACTTGGTTAATCAAAAACCGGTCGCGGCGGCTGTTAAAGAGTTTTTTGGATCCTCCCAGCTTTCACAATTTATGGATCAAACCAACCCGTTGTCTGAAGTCACTCACAAAAGAAGGTTGTCAGCCCTTGGGCCTGGCGGTTTGACAAGAGAAAGGGCCGGTTTTGAAGTGCGAGACGTTCACGCCACCCATTATGGAAGAATGTGCCCGGTAGAGACGCCAGAAGGCCCAAATATTGGTTTGATAACTTCCTTGGCTACCTTTGCGAAGGTGTCTGAATATGGATTTATTGAAACTCCCTATAGAATGATTGCCGAAGACGGCAAAGTTTCTGAAAAAGTTTCTTATTTCTCCGCTTTCGAAGAGGAAGGCAAAATTATCGCCCAAACCACCAGAAATTTTATTAAAAATGGAAAACTTGAAGGTTCTTTGATTCCCGCGCGTAAAGAAGGGGAGCTCGCCTTGGTTGACGACGAAGAAGTGGAACTTATGGACGTGGCTCCGTCGCAGATGATTTCCATTGCCACTTCTCTGATTCCATTTTTAGAGCATGACGACGCCAACCGCGCCTTGATGGGATCAAACATGATGAGGCAGGCGGTGCCTGTTGTTCGAACCGACGCTCCAATGGTGGGAACGGGAATTGAGGCTATTGTCGCCAAAGATTCCGGAGCCACCTTGTTCGCTCTTCATGGCGGAAAAGTCATCTTTGTCGACTCCACCAGAATTGTTATTCAGAGAGACAAATTTAAGGAAGAAGAGTCTGGGGTCGATATTTATAAATTGATTAAATACCAAAGAACCAATCAAAATACCGCCAAGAACCAAAGAGCGTTGGTTAAAGAAGGCGATTTGGTTGAAGAGGGCGATGTTATCGCCGACGGTCCAGCCACCCATTTGGGAGACCTTGCTGTTGGCCAAAATATCCTTGTGGCTTTCATGCCTTGGGGCGGCTACAACTATGAGGATTCAATTCTGATTTCTGAAGATCTGCTTGCGCAAGACAAGTTTACATCAGTTCATATTGAATCATTTGAAGTTGAGGCTCGAGACACCAAGCTTGGCAAAGAAGAGATTACTCGCGATATTCCCAATGTTTCGGAAGAAGCCTTGAAGGATTTGGATGAAGCCGGAATTATAAGAACCGGCGCCGTCATAAAACCAGGCGATATCTTGGTTGGGAAAATCACTCCAAAAGGAGAGACTCAGCTCTCTCCCGAAGAAAAACTTTTAAAGGCTATCTTTGGAGACAAAGCCGGCGACGTCAAAGACACCTCCTTGAGAGTTTCTTCGCATGTTTACGGTACTGTAATTAAAGCCCACGTCTTCACTCGGGAAGGAGTGGAGTTGGACGCTCGCTCCAAAGCGATCATTGAAGAAGAAACGGCTTTAATTAGAAGAGACGAGGCGATTGAGGTAAAGGCGATACAAAACTCCTCTTTATCCACAATTTCTAAAATGCTTAAAGGTTCCAAAACAACCGACAAGCTGGTTTCCGAAGACGGATCCACCGAGTTGCTGCCTAAAGGCGCTGAAATTTCAGAAGAAGCCCTTAGAGGAATTCCTTTTGAGTTGATTGGCTACTTGCCTCTTCAGCCTGATTTGGAAGAGAAACTGACCGAGTATTTCGCCGATGTCAGAAACAGAATCAATGTTGTTTGAACGCGATCGAACGAAGAGGTGGCCAAGTTG
>JBBDND010000044.1:0-6910 GCA_040877865.1 Bacteriovoracaceae bacterium
CTTATTTGATCATTGCGCGCCAGGTCTAGTTACCACTTTTATGGCAATTTAAAGTTTGTTTGTGTTTATCTATTAAGTTTTTCTTAAAAGTTTCCACTTAAGTGAAAAATTGGTCTAAAATGCCTGCAATACAGGATGCGCGCGTCCATAAAAGTGAATATTCCTAACCATATAATAACATTTTGGTCAAAATAATTAGGAAAAGCTAAAAGAGTTGGGTTTTAAATGATTTCGAAACAGTTAGAAAAGTTGATGAAGGCTTCCAGAATAAAAACCCTGTCTGGTCTTGCCGAAAAAACTTCTATTTCAAAATCAGCCTTGCACGGTTATCTCAATGGAGTGGAGCCAAGTTTAAAAAACCTGGTGACTCTGGCGGATTACTTTCATGTCTCGCTGGATTATTTGGTGGGTAAAACCAACAACCACACCATGGTGGGAGAGTGCAGGGACGATTCTAATAATCTGTATCGGGTTCATATTGTAAAGCTGGATGAGGAATAATGAAGTTCAAAGAAAAAATGCTCGATTACTTCAAACAGCGATCGTGCTTAAACACTGTCAACATAAAAGAAATTGGCCATATGGCCATGGTGCAAATAGAAAATGGCGAAGGCAAACAATTTTTTCTTAATATAGATCGGGACTCCGCCAGACTATTGTGTTGCGAAAGCGAGGAGATCGTTTACGTGTATGAACAATATCCACCCCAATGCGGCGATTGTCTCACCGTCGTCGAAAATATTATTGGGAAATATTAAAATAAAACTTAAGATTTTCACGAATTAGCCGAGTAAATCGGTATGGAAAGTTTGCTCAACTCATCTCTTCTTATTGGCTCTATTTTACTACTTTTAAGCGTTTTTCTAAGCAAATCCTCCAGCAAATTCGGCCTTCCCATACTTATTTTATTTATGTTCGTGGGAATTGTGGCCGGCAATGAAGGTCTGGGTGGCATCCAATACGAAAATTACGAACTTACCCACAGTCTTAGTCTTGTGGCCATTTGCGTGATTATTTTTTCTGGCGGTCTGGGCACCAAAATGCAAGACGTGAAGCCGGTGCTTAAGAGCGGAGTTGTCCTTTCAAGTTTTGGAGTTATTTTAACCACGGCAATTGTGGCGGCTTTTAGCCACCTTTTATTTGAAATTCCCGTTATAGAATCCCTTTTGCTGGGGGCAATCTTGTCCGCCACCGACGCGGCCGCTGTGTTTTCCATTTTTAGAGATAAAAACGCGCAGGTCTCCAAAAGACTTCGGTCGGTGATCGAATTCGAATCCGGCAGCAACGATCCCATGGCCTATCTGCTGGTCACAGTTTTTTTAGGTTATTACCAAAATCCCGAGGTCCATTTGCAGTCCTTCGGCCTTCAAATGATCATCAATCCTCTGGTGGGTTTTTTGGGAGGCTATCTTTTATTTAAAGCTTTTAAATTTATTAACGATCGGCTTGAGCTGGATTTTCAGGGGCTCTATCCCGCGCTCACCATCGGCTTTCTTTTCTTTGTTTATTCCTCGGTAACCCATATGAACGGCAACGGATTTTTGGCGGTTTACGTGTTTGGCATTTTGCTGGGCAATTATAAAATCGCTCATAAAAGCGCTCTGGTGACTTTTTTTGACGGCACCAGCTGGCTTTTTCAAATAGGGCTGTTTGTGCTCTTAGGTCTGTTGGTCTTTCCGTCCAGACTGGTTCAAGTGGCTCCCGAGGCGGTTTTAGTCGCCTTGTTCATCTTGTTTGTGGCAAGACCCGCGGCCGTCTATGCATGTTTGCTTTTTTCAAAGTTTAGCGGCAAAGAGAAGTTTTTTATTTCCTGGGCGGGGTTAAAAGGCGCCACCCCCATTGTGTTTGCGAGCCTAGTCGCTACCAAGATGGGATCGGCCTCTTTTTTTATTTTTGATGTGGTCTTTTTTACCGTTCTCATCTCGGCCCTTTTCCAAGGCAGCAGCATAAAGTTTTTAGCGAAAAAAATGGGGCTTTTGTTTGAGGCCGTCTACGATCCGGAATTTCCCATCGATCTTGAGGTGATGGAAAAAACCAGAAACGGCATTAAGCAATACACGGTTCAAGACAAAGACTTTGCCGTTGGCAAACGACTGGTGGATCTGGAATTGCCAACCGGCGCCAGGGTGTTGTTTATCAAAAGAGCCGGCCAGTTTATCATCCCCGACGGCACCACCGTTTTTGAAAAAAAGGACAAGGCCTTGCTGGTGACCCGGGAAAAGAGCGAAGTGGAAGAGTGCATTTTGGGATTTCAAAACGCTGGAGCGTTTGAAGAGGAAAGCGATGTGGCGGCCGAGGTTCTTGCCAAGTTTGAAGGAGCCGCCTAGGCCTATTTAAAACAGCTTTCGATCACCAGCTTAGACCAATAATCGCTTTTATCATGAAAATTAAGGGGAGAAACCACGTCGCAGGCCAGCTCCTTTGAAGGCTCCACAAATTGGTCGTGCATGGGTTTGACTTGGTTAAAGAATTGAGCGCGAACGCCCTCTTCTTCTCGGCCTCTTTGTTCCGTGTCTCTTTTCAAACGTCTTTGAAAACGCAGCTCTTCCTCGCAATCAATAAAGATTTTATGATCAAGGTTCTCCAGCACTTCCGGCTGAGAAAAAATAAGAATGCCGTCGACGACGACAATTTTTTTGGGGAAGACCTGAAATGTTTCTTTTTTTCTGGTGTGGGTGGCAAAACAATAGCGAGGCGACTCAATGGTCTTGCCTTGTCTTAGATCTTTAAGATGGCGCGCCATCAAAGCAAAATCTAAAGCGCTGGGGTGGTCAAAATTGACGCTGCCGCCGTCAAAGTCGAATTTATTGGATTGATCACGATAATAATGATCCTGCGCCACCAAAGCGCAATTGTCTTGGCCAATGGCCTCGATAAGCCGCTTGGCAAAGGTTGTCTTGCCCGAGCCGCTGCCGCCGGCAATGCCTATGACTCGAACACCATCTATTTTCGCCGTTTTCATTTATGAGAATTGTAAAGCCGGTCGCCGGCGTCTCCAAGACCTGGCAACAGGTAGCCTTGTTCGTTTAATCCTTCCTCGACGCTTAAGCATACGACTTCAACGTCCGGGTGAAAGTGGGAGAGTCGCTCCAATCCTTCAGGGGAGGCCAACACGCAAAGCAGCGTGATTTTTCCCACCTCGTATTGTTTGAGGCGATCCACCGAGGCGATGGCCGTGTCCGCGGTGGCCAGCATGGGATCCAGCAACAACACATTTTTGCCTTTGGATTGCGCCGGCAATTTAAAATAGTATTCCACCGTGTTTTTTATAAACTTGTCGCGGTAAATCCCTATGTGTCCGGCGCTGGCGTGGGGCAGGGTTTCCAACACTCCGTCCAACATGCCGTTGCCCGCCCGCATGATGGAGACAACAATAGGGTATTGCCTGGGCTTTTTCCCCACAGCGTTGGTGATAGGCGTTTCCACGGCAAAATCCACTGTTTCAAAATCTCTAGAGGCTTCGTAGGCCAAAAACTTTCCAAGTTCGTTCATCAACCCTCTAAAGCCAATGCCGTGGGTGTTTTTGTCTCTGAGCATGGCCAGCTTGTGTTGCAAAACTGGATGGGTGATCTCTCTGTATTTTTTATTTTCGCTCATGCTTTCGCTCCTTGGAGTCTTTTGAAAAATGTTAAACGTTAAAAAACTGTGCCGTCGCTCTCAAGCTTTAGAGGGGGAGACGCGTCGGATCTTTTTTCTTTGGCCAGTCTTCTTCCCGCGTGCCAAGTGCCGCCTTCTAAAATTTTGGCCAACGGAAAATTCTCCTCTTTGACTCCAAGACTTTCTCTTATTAAAGGCGCCAGTTTATCCAGCAGCGCCACCGTCAGCGCCCGCCACTCGATTATGAGCTCGCTGTCGGGCCGGTGAGCTTTTTCTTTCAACCCGGGATCTTTCAGCGTTATAAGTCCCGAGTCCAAAAGAAGCCCTCCGTTGCGATACTCTGCCAGGCCGGTCATCTCGTGCGCGGAGTGAACCTCGACCCCCGCTTCTTGGATGGGCTCAATGAGCGAATAGGTAAGCCACTGGGAAAGCTTGTGAAAGGGAACCAGGTTCGACAACTCGTCCTTCGCCTCAAGTCCCGAATGTCTCCAAACATCTCCCAAGTTTACGCCGTCCACTTTAAGGCGAGAAGGCCATATCTCGCCAAAATGAATCAAGACCGCCTTCAACAAATCTTGCGCGGCAAAATATTTCCCGCGCTCGGCGATCATGTGGTCGAGAATGTTTCCGGGACGGGCGTCTTTAAAAACTTCCAGGTTCGATTCAACACAATTGCCCAGCGCTTTTAACAAGCTTGCTCTGCCGGGAGCTCCCACCAAGGGATTGGACGGCCCCACCTGAAAAGCTTGCTCGATGTCTTTGGCCTCGATCGTTTTTAATTTAGATCCGTCGGCTTTTGGTTGTCCGTCGACGGAAAAATATCCATCGCAAAACATGTGCCAGCTCGCCACTCCCAGGCCTTCGGAACGGTTGTATTCCTTGTCGTCTTCAACAAATTTCCATTCTGGGCCGGCGCCGGCGTCCAAAAGCACCGAAGTTATAACCAGGTCCAATTTGCTTCTCGCTTTTTCCAGAGCGCCTTTGTCCTTTAAAAGTTCATTAAACTTTGAGTTCCGATCTACTCCTCCAGCTTGAAAATGCCCCCAACGGGAATGAAAAGGAATGTCGAGATCGGGATAGTTTTCCTTGATGACCTCAAGAGTAAAGTCCGCCACATCCCGCAGTTTTTCCGGATGATAATTAAAATGGGTTTTTCCCCGCAAAGTTAAATCGAACAGGGCGGCGGTTCGTTCTCGGATCGCCTTGGGCGTCAACAGATATTCAATTTTCTTTTTCATTGGACCTAGCTTTCTTCCTTTAATTTTCTGCCTTGAACTTTTTGCAAGTCTTTAGCATCTTTTGTTTCGTCGGCGCTAAAATACCCCGCGGCTTTTTTAGCTTCCATTTCAACCATGGCGTCGGCCGGGATGAGCTCGTCTGGAATCGAGATCCGGTTCACCACCTCAATGCCGCTGCCGGCTATGGCGTCGTATTTCATATTGGACATGGAATGCAGATTATGGATCTTTTTTATGCCAAAATAGTGCAGCACATCCGGCATCAACTCCTGGAAGCGCGCGTCCTCCACTCCCGCGACACATTCTGTGCGATAAAAATAATTGGCGGCGGAATCGCCCCCAACTTGCCTTTTTCTGGCGTTGTACACTAAAAACTTTGTGACTTCTCCCAGCGCTCTTCCTTCTTTTCTAAAATAAACAACAATGCCGACACCTCCGTTTTGCGCGGTTTTAGCGGCGTGCTCAATGCCGTAAGTTAAGTACGGCCTGCAAGTGCAGATGTCGGATCCGAAAACGTCGGAGCCGTTGCATTCGTCGTGGACCCTGCAAGACAGCTCGATGTCCGGATTGGAGAGATCTTCCACTTTTCCAAAAATATAAGCGGTGGAAGAGCCTATGGGGGGCAACATAATTTTCAAGTCAGGCCTGGTAACCAATTCGGGAAACATGCCGCCAGTTTCTTGAAAAAGGATTTTTCGCAGTTCGCCCTCGTCAACGCCAATTTTTTTGGCTATGCCAGGCAAGTTCCAAACAGGTTCGAAGGCGACTTTGGTGACGCTTATATCCCCGTTCTTTGTGATGATTTTGCCGTCAGGTTTAAGTCTTCCTTTTTTGACCGCCTCGTAAATTTCCGGAATTTGCAATTGGGCCTGGGTGACCGCGATGGTGGGCCGGATGTCATAGCCCTCTTGAATATAATCTTTAAAAACTTCCTGAACATGCCCGCCCCAAGGGTCAATAGAGACAATTTGGTTGGGGTCAAACCAAGATTCGTGGGGTCCTATGTCCGTGGTGGCGTGGGTGTTTTCCAAATCCGGAATGTGGGACTTTGGAAAAGAGCCTTGCGCGATTGAGAGCGCCCGGTAAACCGTGTATGAGCCGCTGTGAGTTCCAATGGCGTTTCTGTTTTGGTTGTCGGAGATAGTGGCTATAACCGGCCCTCTCAAACGGGGATCTTTCATGCCCCAATTAATGGGAAGGGATTCTTTGAATATTTGATTGTTGTGCGAGGTCAACACCACATGGCTTGCCCTTTTAAACTGCATATCTTGCGCTTTCGTTTTAAGCTTCATTTTTACCTCGTTCTTTAGCTCATCCAGTTGTGGTCGTTTTGCATTTGCCATTTGGTGGTGACTTTTTTGATATCGGACCAAAAGTTTAGGCTGTTGGCGCCTGTTATGTCGCCGTAACCGAATTTCGATTCCCCAACCCCGCCAAAGCTAAAAGGCTCTCTTGGAACCGGCACGCCAATGTTGATTCCCACCATTCCGGAGGAGGCGCTCTCGGCGACTTTCTCGGCCAGGGCGCCGTTATTGGTAAACACACTTGCGGCGTTGCCGTAATGGTTGCCATTTTCCAACTCAATCGCCTCGCTTAGGTTTTTACATCTGACAATGCTTAGCACGGGTCCAAACAACTCGCTTTGAGCCGCTTTTGAGTCCGGCCTGACATTGTCCAAGATGGTGGGGGCGAGCCAATAGCCGGCCTTGTATTCTCCATCAGGCTTTTTATTTCTGCCGTCAAGCAATACTGTGGCCCCCTCTTTGACGGCGTCGTCTATGGCCTGGTTTAAAAACTCCACTTGTTCCTTGGTGATAATAGCGCCCATCTGGTCCCCGCAAGAGGTGTTCAGCGCCCGCTCTTTGATTTTTTCAATTTGCGTTTCGACATCGCCCACCGCCAACAACACGCTGGCGGCCATGCATCTTTGCCCGGCGCAGCCGGTGAAGGAGTCGGCTATTCCAAACCCGGCCATTTCAGGATCGGAGTCGGGCAAAAGAATGATGTGGTTTTTAGCGCCGCCCAAGCACAACGCCCTTTTGCCGTGGCCTGTGGCCCTTTGATAAACGGTCTTT
>JBBDND010000045.1:0-6871 GCA_040877865.1 Bacteriovoracaceae bacterium
ACGGAACAACTCCTGACCACGGAACACTGCCCGACGACGGTTCGACTTCTGACGACGGATCAACAACTGACGACGGAACAGTGGCCGACGACGGATCGACTACCGATGACGATTCGACTTCTGACGACGGTTCTAGTCTTCAAAATGTTTCAGAACAGTTCAGCCAAGCGGCAAGCTTGTCCAAGGTGGACATTTTGTGGGTTATTGACAACTCCGGCTCCATGTCAGAGGAACAAGACGCCTTGGCCTACAACTTTGACGTGTTTATCAGAGATTTCGCCGAGAAATCAATTGATTTTCAAATGGCGATTATCACCACCGACACGCGAGGAAAGAACTTCGCCGAGCCTTACAAAGATTCCCTAAGCAGTTTGACTTCAGACAAGTTGGCCCAAGACAAAGACCAATTTATCTCCGATTTTTCCAGATTGATCCGAGTGGGAATTAATGGCTGGGGCCGGGAAAAAGGGATAAAGGCGTCCGAGCGCTTCACCAACGTGATCTTCAACAACGGTCACGCGCCCCACTACTTCAGAGACGACGCGTACTACGTGGTGGTCTATGTGTCTGACGAAGAAGACCAATCAGAAAAAGAGCCTTCGGCCCACTTGCAACAAATGCAAAAGTGGAAAACCCACAAGGGTCTGATCAAGTCTTACTCGATTGTTAACATCTCCGATCCTTATTCCGCCAGCGGGTGGCACTCTCCGGGTTACGAGCGCTACGCCAAGATGAGCGAATTAACCGGCGGAAAGGTAAAAGATATTAACAGCGATTTCCACGACACGTTGAAAGAGTTGGGAACCGAGATCGCCGGATTGACCGACAAGTATCCTCTTGGTTCAAAACCGGTTGACGCCTCGGCGATTAAAGTTTTCGTAGACTCTGTCGAATGGAGCTCTGGGTGGAGCTATAGCGAATCGAGCAACACGATTCACTTCTCAAGCGTCCCTCCTGTTGGATCAACTATCCAAGTGGATTATCAAGTTCAAAACTAGGTAAACAAATGAAAAAGACACTTTACTTCCTTTTGTTAACAGCGCTGTCCTTCGGGACAGCGCCCTTCAAAGCAAGCGCTTCGGAAAAAGATCTTTACGATTTTTTGTGGCTTGATCCCGACAAAAAGGTTTATGTCTTGCAGAACAAAATCTTTCCCAAGACTGGCTCCTTTTACGCGGACATTGGGTACTTGAACAACTTGTCGGGTGAATTCCAAAACACAAATGGCGGACAATTGCGCATGGGCTACTTCTTAAACGAAGAATTCGCGCTTGAACTAAACCATATGCAATACGGGAACTCCAACAACGCGGCTTATGAGAGCGTCAAGATCGTAAGCGGGACGGAACCTTTTATACGTAGAAGCTTGAGCTCAACCTCCCTGTTTGTCATTTGGTCGCCTTTTTACGGAAAGATCAACACCTTTAACAAAATATTTTATTTTGATTGGTACTTTGGCGCGGGGACAGGATCTTTAAAAATGGAAAGCAATTTGGAAAGCGTGACCAATCCCGGACAACCAAGCCGATTTGACTCCGAAAACTACACGCCGGTCCAGTTTAAATCCGGCTTTAAGGCGCACATTAACCGCAACGTTCACCTGGGGGTGGAGTTTCTCAATAGCAATTTCCAAGCGGGCTCTCCTAAAAGTCCGTCAAGCAAAAATTGGAAACAAAGCAACGATTTGATCTTTAGCCTGGGAGTGTCGTTTTGAAAGCTCTTGTTACGCTTTTCATAGTTCTTGCCGCAACTCCGGTCTTTCCTTCGGGCAACCAACAAAAAGACAAGAGAGACCTTGTTTATGAAGAGGCGTTGAGAAATTATAAGAATCAAAACTACTTCACGGCTTTGGATTCTGTGGCAAAGATGTATCGCTTCGAAACCCCGGACCAGAACACCCAAAACTTCTTGCAAAAACTGGTCTTAAAAACGGGAACCCACTACTTTAACACCTATAGCGACCTGGAACTCAGAAAAATAAACATTCCCACAACAGATCTCATTATGGCGAAAAGAAATTTGTATCTTGACAAGTTTCGCTACGTCCACAAAAGACTCAAACGGGTGCCGGTTGGCAACAGACTTTATCCCGAATCCCTTATGGTTAAAGCAAGCGCCTACTATTTTGACGAAGATTACGACAAAGCTGTCGAATATTTTAACAAGTGCGCCGCGGAGGCGAACAAAAGAAAGAACGAATCCGAAAATAAAATAAAAATTTACTTTTCCGTGATCGAAGAATCGTGTATAATTGACGTTGCAAGACTGCGATTCAAACAAGGCGAGTTTGAAAAAGCCATCCGCCGGTACGAAGACGTTCCAAAAACATCAATAAAGTGGCCCTACATCCTTTTGGAGAAAGCTTGGGCCTACTACTACCTGGGCAATTACAACCGCTCGCTAGGATTGCTGATCACTTATAATTCGCCTCTGCTAGAAAGCTACTTTATGCCGGAAGCGGAAGTTTTAAAAGCTCTTAATTATTATCAACTTTGCCTTTACCCAGACGCTTTAAGCGTGGTTAACCGTTTTTACGACATCTACAAACCAAAAAGCGCTCAATTGAAAAAGCTTATTAAGTCGCAAAACTCGGAGCTGTACTTCTTTGATTTAATGTTCAAACCCATATCTGAGTCTGAAAAAGAACACAACTTTCTCAGAAACTTGATAACCCAAGTTAGCAAGAGAGTTAAATACAGCTTGGATTTAAATTCTCTGTACGCCGTAAACTCCGAAATTTTCCAAAATCACAAGGACGCCAACATCGAAAAGCTCTTAAAAACGCAAAAAGATTTGAAAGAACAAATCAATCACTATGTGAAGGTTTCAATGCATAAATTTATAAACGAAACACACAAGTTGTCTGAAGACATGTTCAACCTAAAGCTTGAAATCCTGGCAAAGCAACGAGATCTCGTTTACAAACAAGAGAGTTTAAAAGCCGGCAGAGAACGAGGAGACGAAAAGAATGTTGAACGAAAAGAGTACCAAGAATTTTGGACATTTAAAAACGCCTTTTGGGCCGACGAGCTTGGCGACTACTCTTTTGGCCTGGAATCCAGCTGCAAAGTCAACGGGAGGAGAAGATGAGATATTTTTTAATTTTATTGCTCATTATATTTTCAACTCCCGTCATTGCAAAAAAGAAAGTGATCTACAAATATAAAGAGTACGAAAAGTTTGACTTGGGAGATTTGGAGATCAAAGGTTCCATCGTCGCTCCGGGAGACTTGTCCGTCAAAGAGCGCAGAAGAAAAAAGTTTGAAAGAAACTTGCTTCAAAAAAAAGATTTCGATGAAAAGATAATTCAAGACATAAAATTTCTACGATAACCAATAAAAACATCTATAACCATTTAAAAAAGCTCAGGAGACATTTATGGACAATGAAGGAAAAGTTGAATCAGAGCAGTTAATCAACACGGTGGAACAGAAGACGGTCGATCAAGACTTGAATATGATTCAAGGATTCGCGAAGTTTATGGACGACGGAGGCGTGTTTATGTGGATCATCTTGGGAATTTGGATCTTTGGCGTCGCCGTCGCCATTGAAAGATTCAAAGCTCTTTTTTCCTATGACATCGACGGGCCAAGTCTCATGAACGATATCAAAAAGAACGTCCTGACTAACGAGGTTCACAGCGCCATACAAAGTTGCTCCGGCTCAAAAGCTCTTTTGGCGTCGGTGATGAAAAACGGTCTTAAGCGCGCCAATCAAACAAAAGAACAAATCCAAGACGCTCTGGAAGTCAGCATGCTGGAGTCAATGCCTTTTGTCGAAAAAAGGCTTAATTATTTGGCCTTGGTGGCCAATGTTTCAACTCTCATCGGCCTTTTGGGAACAATTTACGGTCTGATTCAATCCTTTGCCGCTGTCGCGTCGGCCGACGCCGCTTCCAAAGCCGAATTGTTGGCGCTTGGGATCTCCAAGGCCATGAACACCACGGCCTTTGGCCTGATTAGCGCCATCACCATCATGGTTGTTCATTCCATATTAAGCTCAAAAGCGGAAAAGATAATCGCCGATTTGGAGCAAAATTCGGTCAAACTGGTTGATCTGCTTTCCACTAAAAAAGCAAGCGGCGCTCCGATTGCGGACTCAAAAGATTCAAACGCGGCCTAGGAGATAAAGATGATTTCTCAAAGAAAAAAACTCAACAAAATGCCCAAGCTGAATCTTATTCCTATTTTGGACGCGATTTTTATTTTCATCTTTTTTCTTTTGATGTCCGCTCAGTTTTTGGAAATCTACGAAATTGGCAGCGACGCCCCCATTACTACAACGGCCAGCCAGAAGCCCAACGAAAAAGAGCCATTAAATTTGACGCTTGAAATAAGAAGCGGCTCTGTGGTTGTTAAAACCGGCCTTGACGGAAACGTTTACAAAAGGGTTAACACAAGGAATCTCGCGGCTTTAAACGAGGTTCTCATCGAGTTAAAGAACAAACATCCGGAAGAGAACTCCGCAATATTAAAGCCCAGTAAAGGTTACGAGTATCACAAGATTGTGAAAATTATTGACCACACCCGGGAAGTTTTAAAGCCAAATGTCTACGTCACGGCGTATGACGAGAAGAAAAGAAAATATCCCTCAAAAACCCTTTTTGACAAGATCATCTTTGAAACACAAAACTAAAGAGGCAATATGAGAAAAACGTTTAAAAGAGGAAGAACCAAAGCCGAGCCAATGGAGCTTGACATCACCTCGCTTCTGGACATTCTTGTCATTCTTCTAGTTTTTCTTTTAAAGAGCTACAACGCCACAAACCTAAAATTGGATCTAGTGGAAGCTTTAAGCATTCCCGATTCCAAAGCTCGAACCCTTGGAGCTCACGCCATCATGCTTCAAGTCGATAAAAGATCCGACATCTGGATTGAGCAAAAAAAAGTTGGAAGCGCGAAATCTGGAGAGAAAATCGACTCTCTTTACGATTTTTTAAAACAAAAAAGAGAAATCGCTTCCGTGGACGGGGTTTCAAAACCAAAGTCCATTAACCTTGTTTTGCACAAGACCCTTCCTTACGCCACCATGCAAAGGATCATGCACACCTCCGCGCTGGCGGGCTTCACAGACTTTAAATTTATTGTGCAAGGGAACTACTAATGAAACTTATTTTTTTGCATCTTATTTTAAATTTAATTCTTCTTCCCTCGGCCCGCGGAACGAATTCACCCGACCGTACTCAAGAGCAGTCTCAAAAAAAATCTCAAATCGACCGTTGGGAATATTTGTTAAAACTGATCGAGGAAGAAGAAAAGACCATCAACATGGTCAAAAGAAAAAGCGACCATTTAATGTATCGACTTTTTGAACTTAAAACCGAAAGGGTGAAGCTTTACAAAGAAAAGGAAAACAAGCTTTTTCTGGAAACCAACCTGACAAAGAAAAAGATATCCAGAAAAGAAGCCTTTAAGGAGACTCTTAAACTGTATGAATCCACTAGGCGCTATGGACATCTTATTTTAAAAAAACACCCCCACACCCGGCACAAATCGGCGATCTATCACACGCTCGCCCTAAACTCCAGGGATTACGCCTACGACAAAAGAGAGCTGGGCTATCTTTACAAGGCCATAAAAAACGCCGCCAAGCACAGCGAAATTTGGCTTTTGGCCATGACCTCCCTGGCCGAATACTTTTACAATGAAAAAAAATACAAACGAGCCGTTTCTCTTTATGAACAAGTTATCAACAACAAGGAAGACGAATGGCACACCAAGAACCTGTACAATTACGGATGGTGCCTTCTAAAAACTCACAAATTCAACGCGGCAATCGACAGGCTTGAAGAGGGATACAAGTTAAGCTTTGACACGAGGTACATCGACTTCCGGGACCAAATCATGCATTCGCTGGTCTCATTTTATGTGGCGGGAAAGCAAATTGAAAGAGGCGTAAAGTTTGTCATGCAAAACGACAGGCGCCCATACCAGGCCCTTTTTCGCTTTGCGGGAAAAACATCCGCCAAAGGTTTTTTTTCCGAAACAGAGCGCTTGGTTGAATTGGCCCGCGCAAACTTTGACTCAGAAAAACAAGCCGAACAACTGGCGGACTTGACCCTTTTTCAATTTGATTTTTACAACCAATATAAAAGAGACGAGCCTTTGTTTAAAGCGGCAAAGCGGCTTGCTTCCATAGAGCTGACCGACTATCAAAAGGAAGAAGCCGTTAGAAAGCTCAGCGCCAAGACACGGGAAGAGCAAATCATCATCAAAAAGGATTTTGACAAAGTTTCTTCCAGCTACAGCGTTGCAAGATTGCAAAAATGTGAATCCTATTTTGATCTTCTGTCCGTCTTGGACAAGAAGAACGAGGCGATGTACCGTTTTTTCGCCGCCGAGACTTTTTACTCGGTCAGAGAATACAAACAAGCGCTTGTTTTTTATAAAAGATCTCTCGAGATTCAATTGAAGACTCCTTCTAAAATGGATCTTAACCGCAAAATTATCGACGGGATATTTTCTTCGATTGATTTCGCCAAACTCTCCGAAAAAGAAGAAAAGAACGAATTGGTCTACGTCTATTCCAAATATCTTCAGCTTTGGCCAACTGATCAAAAAGCGCGAAAGATTCATCAAAAACTTTTTGCCATTCACTTGTCTCGCGGCGATCATCGCAATATGGAAAGCGCCCTTGCAAACTACGAAAAGAGCTTTCCCCGGGACGGCGCCCAGCATCAACGGCTTTTCCGGGCGCGCATGGATTTAACCATAAAAGACAAAGACACGTTTTTATTGGCCGACTTGGTAAAGAAAATGCAAAGCGGGCGCTTTGCATTTTCCAAAGTTGAAACAAAAAAGCCGAGGTGATTTTGTCGAACCTTCTTTTTTACAAGTTTCACAACCTCAATCAAAATGGCAAAACCGGCGAG
>JBBDND010000046.1:0-1315 GCA_040877865.1 Bacteriovoracaceae bacterium
GATTTGGAAGATTGCGAGGTTTTCTTTTGGGGAAGCTTCTTTCAATATCGTCAATATGAAAACAAATATCCCTGGATAAAAGAGAAAATTCACGCGTGCGGACTTGGCAAAACGTATGATCAATTTGTAAAAAACAATATCAGAGTCATTCCCGTGGCGGACATGGCGGCTTTTAAAGAGCTTGTTAAACAATAGAGCCAAACAAAGAAATTGATGAAATAACAAGGACCAGCATGACTTCCGAACAATTATTTGAAGAAGCAAAAAAATACACTCCGGGAGGGGTGCACTCTCCGGTGAGAAGCTTCAAGGGCCTGCACACCACTCCCCGCTTTATGTCCAAAGCCCAGGGGCCTTTTATAACTGACGAGGAAGGCAATCAATATATCGACTTTTGCATGAGTTTTGGCCCCTTGATTTTGGGACACAAAGACGAAGAAGTGGCAAAAGCCGCGCGCGCGGCGCTGGAAAACGGATGGAGTTTTGGAGCTGCCGAAAAATATTCTTTAGAGCTCGCCGAATTTATTGTGGAGAAGATCCCCCACATCGAACAAATTCGCTTTATGAACTCCGGCACTGAAGCGGTTATGACGGCCATCCGTCTTGCCAGAGGCGCCACCGGCAAGAATAAAATCATTAAATTTAACGGATGTTATCACGGACACATGGACGCCATGCTTATTAAAGCGGGCTCGGGATTGGCGGGCGAGGCGGAGACCTCTTCCCAAGGCGTGCCGGAATCCATAGTTCAGGACACGATCATTTGCGAATTGGGAAACTTGGAGGAAGTTAAAAAGATCGCCGCCTCCAACCAAGACGTCGCCGCGATTTTTATCGAGCCTCTACCCGCCAACAATGGAATTCTCATTCAAGACAAAGAATATCTGCAAGGTCTTAGAGACATTTGCGACCACCACGGAATTCTTCTCGTTTTTGACGAGGTTATTTCCGGTTTTAGAACTTCCTTTGGAGGCATGGCGCAAGACCTTGGCATAGAGCCGGATATTGTGACTTATGGCAAAGTTATTGGCGGAGGATTCCCAGTGGGCGCCGTCGCCGCCAAGAAAAACATCATGGAATTGCTGGCGCCTGTTGGAGGCGTTTATCAAGCTGGAACTCTTAGCGCCAATCCTGTCGCCATGGCCGCGGGCCTTGCCGCGCTAAAAAAACTGAATGACCAATTTTACGCGAGCCTTGAAAAAAACTCCAATCAAATCGTCGCTTTGTTTAACGAATTGTTTGCTCAAAGCGAAGATTTTAAAGATTTTCAAATGGTTCAATTCAAGTCTTTGTTTTGGTTTTAGCCCGGGAACAA
>JBBDND010000047.1:0-6789 GCA_040877865.1 Bacteriovoracaceae bacterium
GATAAAAGCCTGCGGCCGCTAAGTGAAAGGTCTCTTTTTAGCGAGTACAATATCGGCCACTGGATCGTCTGCGACAGCGTCTTTTGCGGCTTGGAGTCTTCAATTAAAAAATTAACAACCATACTTAAAGAAAAATAAAAGCGGGCAATTATGAGAATCGTCGACATTAACGAAATGAAAGAGATCGAGAACCTGGCGGGAGAAGAATACCAATTCGACGAGAGGCTTATTATAGAAAACGTGGGCTCTCGCGGGGCGGAAATCATCAAAAAAAAGATTTTAAACAATTCCCACGCGAGCGGGATCATTTTTCTTATAGGCAGGGGAAACAACGGCGCCGACGGCCTTGCGATCGCCAGACATTTGACTTCGCTGGGATACAGCGCTCGGGCCTTTTTGTTGTTTCCCAAAGAAAATCGAACCGAGGAATTAAACGCCCAATTGCAAATGGCAAAAGCTTTTGGCGTTAAAATTAACAGAATTGAGGACATTGACCAACTTTCAAGCTATTGCTCCCAGCTTGCGGGCAATATTATTTTTATCGACGCCGTTTTTGGAACGGGAGTTCGGCTTCCGCTTTCAAATTTTTTGTACGAGGTGATCGACTTTGTTAACACCAATAGCTCCTACACCATTTCAGTCGACATCCCTTCCGGAGTTGAAGGCGACACGGGTTTTATCCAAGGCAAAGCCGTCAACGCGGATTTGACTTTGGCGGTGGGGCTGCCAAAGCTGGGCTATTACGAAGCGGACGGCGTGCGCCTGGTGGGAGAAGTTGAAGTTATGGATGTCGGATTTCCGAGAGAATTGCTTACAAAAGGGAATAAATTTTTATTAAGACTTGAGGATGTGATTGATCCGGCGAATAGACGAGACAAGTTTGCCGACAAGAAAGTGTTTGGACACGCGCTTTGCATTGGCGGATCCCACGGCTTGACCGGAGCTTTGGTTATGGCGTCTCAGGCCGCTTTAAAAGTCGGAGCCGGAGTGGTCACCGCCGTTACTTGGGAGCCCCAGTACAGGGAAATGATCGAAAGATTGATTCCAGAGGTTATGACCGGCTATGTTCCCTTGGACACCGCCAGATGGCCAAACCTGATTAAAAACTTGAATAAATACTCTTCTATTGTGATCGGGCCAGGTCTTGCAAGATCCACCCGCGCCAGAAGACTGGTTTTGGAAGTCTTGAATAATTTCAACGGGCCGGTGGTTTTGGACGCCGACGCCATTAATGTTCTAAAGTTGGAAGAGGATAAAAATGTTTTCACTATGCGCAACGCTCCCACGGTTTTGACGCCTCATCTCGGGGAATTTGCGCGTTTTTATGGAGTGGAATACCAAGAACTGGAAAGAAGGCCTGTTGAATATTTAAAGAGTCTTGTGGATCAGATCAATTGTTCGGTCATTCTTAAAGGCCCCTGCACTTATTTGGGATTTAGCGACGGGAATGTGTTTTTTAACTATTATCCCAATGACGGAATGGCCACAGGAGGAGTGGGGGATGTGTTGGCTGGGGTGCTGGGAGGTCTTCTTGGACAAGATCCCGAGTTGAAAGACGCCTCGGTCACTTTAAGCGAGCGATATGAAATATTTAATCAGACTATAGGGCTTGCGGTATTAGCTCACACCATGTCGGGCCATTTTGCGGCGGAAAAGCTTGGGGTGAGGGCAATGACAGCGCTTTCGTTGGCGGATTACTTTCCTCAGACCTTTCAGGAATTGGAAAAACAAATCGAGAAAATTATATATGGAGAATAATTTTGTCTGAAAAACTTGTGAGAGATTGGAAAAAAGTTTTTGTAAGCGACTTGATTTATATCGCTCACGAACTTAAAGAGACGGCCAGACCCAAGGCTCTCATCTTTTTAGAGGGGCCAATGGGGGCCGGCAAGACAACTTTTGCCAAAAACTTTATTTCCGACGATCAAACTTTTAGCCCCAGCTATTCCGTGCTGTCTGAAACTGGCTCTGTTTTGCACGGTGATTTTTATCGCTTAAAGGATTCCAACGAAATAATTCATTTGGAGCTTGGGCTGTACTTAGAAGATAAAAACTACTTTTTGGTCGAATGGGGGAAGTCCCACCTATCGACTCTACTAAAAGAATTGCCAGAAAATTATGAGTTATATTCGTTGGAATTCACCGTGAATACTGAAGCGCAAAGGGAGGGTGATGAGAAATCTAGTTTTAGTCGAAATCTTGCGCTTTATAAAATCAATGAATTTTAATTAAACAGACCGCACAACTCGGAAAAAGCTTCCCTGGCCTTTGGTTCTTGTTATTTTTACACACCGAGTAAACCCTTTAAATTCAAACCTTTACCTGTTAAAATAAATGTAAGTTCTTTTTAATATTTCTTTAGTAATTAACAGTTGACGTCAACAACTAAAAAGAGTGATAATTTTTATTGAGATATTATCACCGACCAAAAAACCGGTTGAATATCGAAGGGGAAATCTAAGGATGAAGAGTTCCCAAAAAAAAACAAATAAAAATGTTTAATCAGAATTATGGAGGATTACAATGAGACTTACATCAAAAGGCCGTTACGCGACAAGAGCAATGCTCGACCTTACGTTTCACTCAAGCGGCAACCCAGTTAGATTACAAGAAATTTCTACAAGACAAGCAATTTCACTTCATTACTTGGAGCAACTTTTCAGAAAACTTAGAACTGGAAGAGTTGTTAAGTCTGTAAGAGGGCCAGGCGGTGGATACGTTCTTGCCCGTTCTATGGACGAAATTACTATAAAAGATGTTCTTGAGTGTGTTGGTGAAAACATCAATCCCGCAAAAGATATTTTAGGCAATCCAAGCTCTGGCATTGAAGTTAAGCCAACTGAAGGCGAAGCGACAAAAGTAAACACTACAGAGTTTAACTTGACCCGCAACTTTTTCCAAAACCTGGGAACGTTGATGGAAGAATACTTGAGCACAACGACTCTTGGCGATCTTCAAAGAAAGGCAAGAGAATCCGGCATGGGAGCCGACGAGGCCGCAAGAGCCGCGACTGGCGAAGAAACCCATCAAGGTTCTTCAGTCAATCAATCTTCAGACTCTGCCATTAGACCCAATATTGGAGAAATTAATCAGTAGTTTTGAAGAGAAGATATTATCTTGATTATAACTCGACATCCCCTTTTTCCACCAAGCTTCAAAGCTTTTTGGCAAAAGGGGATTTTTCTTTTGCAACTTTTGCAAACCCGGCTTCAGTTCATAGCTCAGGCCAAAAAGCTCGCAAATTAGTTAACGAAACAATTTCATTCTTATTTAAGACTTTTGATTTGGACAACAAAGCGTTTTCTTTGATTTTCCATTCTGGGGCCACTGAGGCCAGCTCCACGTTCTTTGAAAGCGCTCAGGCCGGCGACGGCTTCTTTTTTTGCAAAAGCGATCACGCCGCCACCCTGGCCGTGGCGGAAAAATTAAAAAATAGAGGAGTTCGCTGCATCCCCTTGGCCATTGACTCAAACGGAGACCTTCTGGCCCAAAGAGCCATAGAGGATATTCAAAATTTTAAAAACAAAAATGCCGGCGCCAAAATTTATTTAAATTACCTGGCCCTTCACAACGAGACGGGAGTGTATTGGCCGGTTTCAGAAGCGGTAAAAATTAAAGCGGCGACGGGCGCGCATGTTCATGTTGACGCCACTCAAATGCCCGGCAAAGTCAAAGATTGGGATCAATTGCGGCCACAACTGGACGCTTACACCTTTTCGGCCCACAAGTTCGGAGCCTTAAACGGCGTGGGCTTTAGTTTCATAAACAAGCGGTTCGCCCTGACTCCTATTTTTAAAGGCGGTGGCCAACAGCGAGGGGTTCGAGGAGGCACAGAAAACGTCTTGGGAATTTATTCAATAAAGCTTGCCTTGGAAGAGACGCTTCAAAGCGATTTGGACGATCTTGAGAACTTTAGAAACGAACTGGAAGACATTATTAGGAAAAAAAACGAGACTTTAATTGTTGGCGACAAGTCTAAATTTGGCAGAAGCGTCAACACCGTCAATTTTATTCTAAAAAATCAAAAAGCCGACATTAGTCTTATACAGTTTGACTTGGCCGGCCTGGATGTCAGCTCGGGCTCGGCGTGCCGGGCCGGTTCCATCGAGCCTTCCGGAACTTTAATTGAAATGGGGCTTTCAGAATTCGCCAAAAACGGCGTTAGAATTTCCTTGGGACCGGAAAACTTAAAGGACAAAGAGGAAATTAAGCGGCGTTTAAAAGATGTTTTAAACAAATTATGAAAAGTTTTCTTATCGGCAGCCTTCCCCATAAAAATGTCGAAGAGGCTTTGGAATATACCTTTTCTTTTGACATCCCCACCTTGCCGACTTTGCCAAATATTGATCCCAACGAGTTCATGGTGGACCAGGCGCTTTGCGAGCTGGACGGCTTTGAGTACATCAGACACGGGCTGAGGGATAAAAACACCGTCTACAATTCTTCTTTAAGATTTGCCGCCAGGGAGTTTTTTTTTAAACGGGCGGGAAACAAAGAATACAAATGGCAGGCCAGCGGGCCTTTAACTTTAATGTCCTCCTTGGATCATCATCCCCAAACAAAAAATATTTTAGATCTTTACTTTGACAAGCTCGTTAAAACCCAGGCTGAATTTAACAGGCTCTCTAAGGGAAAAACCTTCTTCTTTCTCGACGAGCCTGTCTTGGCCTTTAGCGAGGAAAGCATGGGGCTCCTTGAAAAATTTCTATGCCGCTTAAAGGAAAACAGCGCTTTTAAAGATATTGTTTTTGGCCTGCACGCTTGTTCAAAAGCGCGGGCTGAAGCCTTGCGAAATCTTTCCTTTGACCTGTTCGCCTTGGACTCGTCTTTATACGATAAAAGCGAATGGAAACAGCTGCAAGCAGAACTTGGAAAAAGATTGATTTTTATTCCCGTGACCTCAAAAGGCGAGTCGACCGGCCACCCTCGCGGGCAGGAGGCTTTTGCCAGCTCAAGCTGCGGATTGGCCTTGACTTCCCTGGAGCGCCTGGGCGCCGTTCATAAAAATTTAAACTTTTGATTACTCTTCCAGGTCGTCAAGGTTGATGTCGCTGGCGATATTGACGCCTCTTGAGAGTTTTTCCTTTGGTTCTTCTTTGATAAAGGGAAATTTAATTTGCTCCACGTCTTCATAATTCACGTCATACGCCACGGTAATGGTTTGGGGCACAAATTCTTTAAGAGAAGACATGTAATAATCGGAGGGCAGGGACTCTAGCATCGCTTTCATCTGCTCGTCTTCCTCGTCCACGAAATAATCTCCGAACGGCTTTTTCGTGGCGTTCTTTACTATAAGCGCTCCCTTTACTTTTTCTTTGGGCAAGTCATTGGTGTTGGCCCAAGTTGAAAGGTTGAAAAAGTCCAAATGAAAAATGGAATTGCCGTACTTTAGCCGCCGCGGGAGCGCCAAGCTTTGCATGAATCTGCGAGTGGATTGATCTTTTGATTTTTTTTGCAACTTGTCCAGCAGATAGCTGTCTTCCACTCGAATAATATAGTGGCCGGCTTCCTTGGTTGACTTGTAAAGCAAATACTGGAAACCAATGCTAAAAAGCGTGTAAAGTTTTTGCTGGGGAAGGTGGATATGGGAGGAGTCGCTGTCAACGAGAAGTTTGACTCCCTCATAAAGCGCTTCTTTGGTAAGATCACGATAAGACATGCTGCAATTATTAATGAAAAAGCCGCAAAAACGCAAGTTTAATCTTTGCATTTTAATTCACGCCGGAACATGGAAAATAAGCCTCGGCAAATTCCTCTTTTTTAATGATCGCCCGGCTTTCGGATTTAAAGGTCGGCCAGCATGCGCTTTTTTGTAAGCTCATAGTTGTTTCTATCTTGAAGAATTTTTTTCTCGGTCTTTAGAACTTTGCGGCTTAAATTAGAGGCGAAAAGCTCTGGGCGACATTGGTAGTTTTTGGCGTGATTTATAAATTTGCTTTTAATTTTATCTTCCACCTTGGAGCGGTTTTTTTTTTGGCAAAGTTTTCTTGGGTCATGGATTGAATGATAGAGGGAGATATCCCTCTTAATCGCTCAAAATATGGGAAGTATCTTTGAAAATGGGTGTTTTGGCGTAAAAATCTTTCTTTATCCGCCTCAGGCATTTTCTCTATCTGGGCAAGGCCATGGCCTGATTCACCACAAGAATGGGGCAATTCCGGTCAATGGGCCAAAATGAAAGCTTAAAGCTGACCAAATAAAGCGGAGCTTGTTAGAAATGGACAAATTAATACTCGATAATTACTGGATAATTCATTGACTCTTATTAGATTTTTTCTTAAGATTCCGTTTAATTTGCAAAATTTTAACGCGAAGTAATAACTTTATACTTGTTGGAGAAATGATGAAAAACCTACCTAAAACCAGGAATATCGGGATTTCCGCCCATATTGACTCTGGAAAGACCACTTTGACTGAACGTATCCTATTTTATTGTGACATGATTCACAAAATAGAAGATGTTCGTGGCGGCGGCGATGGAGCCAAGATGGACCATATGGAACTTGAAAAAGAAAAAGGGATCACCATCACTTCCGCGGCGACCACAGTTCACTGGCATGGTTTTGATAAACAAGGCATCACCCACGCCGAAGGCGACGGAAAATCGATAAAAATTAATATCATTGATACTCCCGGACACGTTGACTTCACTGTCGAGGTGGAAAGATCGCTTAGGGTCTTGGACGGGGCGATTTTGGTTCTTTGCTCTGTTTCCGGCGTGCAGGCCCAATCCATCACTGTCGACAGACAGATGAAAAGATATAATGTTCCAAGACTCGCCTTTCTTAA
>JBBDND010000048.1:0-1301 GCA_040877865.1 Bacteriovoracaceae bacterium
GATAAATTTGTTGGCAAAAAAAAAGTAGGTCCCAATGTTGTTAAATAAAAAACAAGTCATGGATTTTCTGCCTCATCGCGCTCCCTTTTTATTTATTGATTCGGTAAAGGAAGTCGACCTTTCAAAATGCGCCAATCCGGAAGACGTTAAGGGCCCCAAAGATTTAGTTGGAGCCAAAGTCACGGCGTTTTTTGAAATAAAAGACGACATGGAAATTTTAAAAGGGCACTTCCCGGGAAATCCGATCCTTCCGGGCGTTGTTCAAATTGAAATGATGGCTCAAGCTTCCGCTTTTTTATCAGTGCCTTTGGTGGGAACGGACGTCAGCGAATACAATGTCGAAACGTTGTTGTTGGCGGTGGACAAGTCAAAGTTTAGAAAGCCCCTTCTGCCGGGAATGAAATTGGAAATTCAAACCACGTTGGCTAAGGTGCGGGGACAGGTGGCCAATTACGAAGGATTAATTTTTTGCGAAGGCGCGAAGATTTCAGAGGCCGTTATTATGGCCAGGCTTGACATTAGTAAAAAAGAGAACAGTAAAAAAGAGAACAGTAAAAAATAAAGCGGCAAAAAGGAAAACAAATGAGTGTTGAAATTCATTCAAGCGCCATCATTGAAGAAGGCGCGGAATTTGGAGAGAACGTAAAGATTGGTCCTTACTGCATTATCGGGCCTAATGTGAAAATTAATGACGGGACGGTTTTAAAATCTCACGTGGTCATGGAAGGACACACAACCGTCGGGAAAAACAACGAGATTCACCAATTTTGCTCCATTGGAGTTCCGCCTCAGGACAAAAGTTACAAAAACGAGCCGACAGAAACAATAATTGGAAACGACAATCTTTTCAGAGAGGGCGTCACCATTCACAGGGCCACCACCAAGCAAAATCACAAAACCGTGGTCGGAAACAACGCCTATTTGATGGCAAGCGTCCATCTCGCCCACGATTGCGTCATTGGCGACCACGTCACCCTGGCCAACGCCACTTTGCTGGCCGGACACGTGCATGTGGGAGATTACGTCACCATGGGAGGCGCTTGCGGGGCCACTCCGTTTGTGAGCGTCGGCAGAGGAGCTTTTATTGGAGCCGCCAGCGCCATTGATCGGGACATTCCCCATTTTTGCGCCGCCCTTGGAAACAGAATCAGGCTTAAAGGCGTGAATATTATTGGAATGAAAAGGCGCGGATACAGCAAAGATGAAATTTCAGAGGTGGTTGAGTTTTATCGAATCATGGAAGCCAGCGCTTTTTCTCCAAAAGCTTTTGTTGAACGTCCTGAAAATATTATGGAATATAA
>JBBDND010000049.1:0-6759 GCA_040877865.1 Bacteriovoracaceae bacterium
TCGATGGACGAAACCACCGACACTTCAAGAACTTTGGGGGGCGATATAACTTTGCAGACCATTGAGTCCAGAGTCAGAAGCGCCATGTTCGCCCAAGTTGACACGGACTACGGACCAAGAAGAATTGGGGATTTGGGACTGACATTTCAAAGAAACGGTTTGGTGGAGCTTGACTCCGAAAAATTCAAGGCGGCTTTGGCCAAGAACTATAAAGAAGTTTCTCAAATCATCACCGGCAAATACACCTTGGAAGACGGCAAAAGAAAGGGCTTTATTGACAATATGGAAGACGTGGTCAAAGGAGCTCTGCAAAGACCCGCCGGCACGGTTACCGCCAGGAAGGCCGGTCTTGACAGTCAAATAGACCAAATAGATAGAAAAATTGAAAACAAGCAAAGGCAAATAGATCAAAAAGAAAAAATTTTAAAAGCGAAGTTTGCCAGGCTTGAAGAAACAATATCAAAAATTAAGTCACAAGGCGCCGGACTGGCCGGCATGCAAGGCGGCGGCGGCTTTAACCCAGTTCAACAACTGGGATAAATTAAAGAGATAAATAAGAGAATAAAGGGGTTAGAAGATGAGTTATGGATTAGGAGCTTACAAAAAGACATCAGTGCAAACCGCAAGCAAAGAGCAAATACTCCTCATGCTCTATCAAGCGGCCATTAAAAACTGTAAAAAAGCGATTGAATCGGTAGAAAAAAGAGATATCGCGGCAAAGGGAGTGTTTATAGGCAAACTGCAGGACATCGTGATTGAGCTGAACAACAGCTTGGACTTTGAAGTTGGCGGCGATGTGGCAAGAGAGCTTTCTTCCTTGTACGACTATTTGCTGTATTCCAGCTCGCAAGCGAATATTAAAATCGAAAAGGAACCGCTGGAAGGTTGCTTGAACGTTTTGAACACGTTGTATGAAGGCTGGTCCCAGGCGGTCAGATCTTTAAAGCAAGACCGATCAACTGAATTTAAAAAAGAGGCGTAAATGCGCAAAAACGAGATTGTATTGCTAAAGGCGGTTAAAACCGCGCTGGAGATGAGCCAAAACTGTCTGAGCTTGTTCAAAGAAAAAGAGCACGCTAAAGCCTTAAGCGTTTTGGAGCATCGAAGCCGGGTCATTGACGTTATTCTCCACCTAAACGAACAACAGCTTCTAACCCCCAAAGAGCTTGTTGATGAAAAATTTAATAACGAATTTAATCAGTTAATAACGACGCTGAATCAAAAAGACGCCGAAGTGGAAGCTTTGCTGATTGAAGAAAGACTTGTCACCCAGAATGAAATTGCAAAAACGCGAAAAAACAAAGAGAATTTTAAAGGGTACAACCTTAACGATCTAAAATAATTCTTAAAAAGCGAGAGGCTCATGGAAGAACTAAACGCGCCAATTGAACGACGCCAAATTGAAGTAAAAGAGTCCAGAAATGGAAAACCCATTCCTATTGTCAACGGCATTCATTTGCACTCTATTTACAACCCTGAAAAAGAAGCGGAGGCTTTTGCCTCAAATTATGAACGAGCTGTTAAAGACAAATCAACTATTTTAGTTTTAGGCCTGGGCTTTGCCTATCACGCGCGGGAAATAGCCAAACTGGCCGAGCGTTATCATGAAAGTTATAAAATTCTAATTTACGAGCCTAATTTGGAGTTAATTGAAAGCTTCAATCAAAATATTGAATTTGAGAATCCAAATGTTGAAGTCATTCACGCCGCCGCGCCGACAGATGTTTTCAACGACTACGAGTTTGTGATGTTTCTAACTTCAAAGCCCGCCATAATTAAACACGAGCCAAGCTATAATTTAAATAAAGACTTTTTCAAAGCGTTTTTAACCTTCAAAGCTCCCGAAAAAATGGAAAGCTATCGCGGTTTGATGACTCCCGAAGCAACCAGGCTTTTTGCTTCAAAGGAAGGCTCGATCGACCAGGCTCTGGGAGCGGTAAAGAAAGCCGGAAGGCTAAACGAATCAAACGATTACGCGTTCTTCGTCCTTGAAGCCATTATAGACTCCGCTAAACATTCAACTAAAGGCCTGTCCAAATGAAATCCATACTAATCACAAGTTTAAATGACGATATCAATCTGGTTAGAGCTTCCCATTTGACGTTATCCATATTGAAAGAAAATCCTCACTCGGAAATTAGCCTGCTAACATTCAAAGACCTTGAAGGCGCCGCTCAAACCATCAAACATGTAAAAGAAGTTTTTTATCTGGACCGTTATAAAATTGAGCACCTCAAAAGCGGCGCGCTCTATTCAGACGCCTTTGCCCTCAACACTCTTGCCGAAAATTTAGAACCGGTATTGAATGTGGAATGGGATCAAGTCGTTAACTTTAGCAATGACAATATTTCCGCCTATCTGGCGCCATTGCTAAAAACAAAGGCCACAGTGGGTTCGAGCGTTTCCCTTTTTGGAAGCGCCGTCACCTCCGATAGATGGGCCTCCTATAGGAACTTCTATTGCTCGGCGGTCCAAGAAGCTCCAATTGATCCTGTCGCGTGTCTTCATCATTCGGCGAACATTCCTCGCTTGCTAGGGGGCCAAAGAATTAGAATCAACCAAGACTTTTCCATGGTCGCCAATCAAAACTTCGCCAGAATCAGGGCCGGCAAAACAAGTGGCGATTCCAACGCGACGATTGTTGGCCTGAACTTGTCCTCCTCGGAAACTGGCGCTTTTTTCTCGCTGGAACAGCTTCAAGAGATTGTGGAAACGCTTGAGACTTCCTTGGAATATAAAACGGTATTGCTGTTAAGGGGAAGCCCCCGGGAAAAAGAACTGGTGAACGAGTTAAACAAACTGTTTAACAACGCGCTTATTTCCATAAACATGGACACCTCGGCCATGCCTTCCGTTTTGGCCAACTTGGACTTTTTAGTCACCTTGCCCAACTTCACCGCCGCCATGGCCGACGCTTTGGACACAAATGTGATAGAGGTCGTCCAACCTCAGGAAACTCCAAAAGCTCTTAATGAAGGAAGTTTTTTTATTAAAGAGTTTTCTCCCCAGCAAACTCCCGACGACATTTTATTTCTCCTCAACCAGGAAAATAACACGATTCTCCCCGTAAACAGCAAAAACTCTGACAATAAAGTCTATGCCAAGGTTAAAGACGAGTTCGGAAGTTTTTCGACCTTAATCAGAGGAGCCATTGATATTAACGAGGAGCTTGAATATCATGTCTCTCGCTGTTTTCACTACGCTTTGATGGGATATCCAATCAATGAAGAGTTAATCAAAAATTTAAAATCTAACGCCACCAAAGAGGCGATAAGCGATTTCGCCTCCCGGGCCAACCAAGAGATGACAGAGACGGTAAAAGTTTTGCTTGCTTCCTTGCGCTCTTTAAAAAATATCGGACACTCCGACAAAAACGCGTCAAAGTTTATTCAATATCTTGATCAGTTGATTTTGGCAGGAAAGAAAAAAGGTCCCGCCCAAGCGGCGATATGTCTATTTGAGGGGGCGGTTGAAAACGTTTCCTCCCAAAATTCTGAAGAAAATCTGCAAGAAATCGAAAAAAGTCTTTTCACTCTGAAAGCCGATCTTCAAGTTTTAACAAAGATCTTGAAACAATTGGTTTCTGAAAAAGAAACGACGCCGGCAAAAGAAACTCGAACACATAATTCACCATCAAACAATTCAAAGGAGGCCTAGTGAGTATTCAGGAAGAAATTCACAAAGCCATGCGGGAGTTGCAGGCAAAATCCAGCCGCAACCAGCCCCTGGACCAAGACGATATGCGCTTGTTGTTTCTAACCTCACTGATCGAGGAAGAGGCCGACCATGTCGAAAAATAAACCGATTCGAATGGGCGTCATTCAAATCACTAGAATTGGGGATGTGCTGCAAACCTATCAGGCCGCCAAGCAACTCAAACGAGAACGTCCCGAAGTGGAACTGACTTTGATCGCCCGCAAAAAGTTCGCAAAAGGTCTAGGGTTCTTGCTAGACGAGGTCTTCACAAACATTGTCTACGTGGACGTAAAGGACTTTATTCCCTCCAAAACTTCCGGCCTGGACCAGGCCAGACAAAGAGTTGGCTCTTTTTTGGAGGAAATCGACAATATAAAGCTGGATGCGCTCATCAACCTGTCATTTAGCAAAAGCTCAAGCTATCTTGCTTCGCTAATTCAATCCAAACACAAGATGGGTCTTCGCCAAACCAAAAACAATCAATTGGAAATAAGGGACCAGTGGTCTCAATATGTTTACTCAACAGTAATGAATTCCACCCTGAACCCTTTCAACCTGGTGGACATATTTAAAAATATTTTAGGGGCGAAAACTTTCACCCCTGAATACAAAGAAAAACCCCGCGGCGACAAAATTGTTCTTCATCCCTTTGCTTCCATTAAGAAAAAACGCTGGGGCGCCAACAAATGGGTCGATTTGCTTTACAAGCTGGCCAAGGAAAACCCAGATCAAGAGTTTTTTATTGTTGGCTCTCCGGAAGAGCAAAAAGAATCCGAGGCGTTAATGGAGTCGGGAGCCTTGGAAGAGTTTAGGAGCAGAATCCATAATTTAACGGGGACGACTTCGATCCAAGAAACGTATCTCCTGTTGGAAGAGGCAAAGGTTCTTGTTTGCCACGACTCCATGGTGGCGCACTTGGGGGCCATAGCCCAAATACCAACAGTCGCCCTTTCTTTGGGGCCGGTTAGGCCTTTAGAAACAAATCCTTATCATCACAACACTTTGAATATCGTTCCAAAAAGAAAATGTTTTCCTTGCAAAGTGGAAGAGAAATGCGAACTTTTGCCTTGTCATAAAGACATATCCCACCAGTTGACGAGCCAAATAGTGAGCGCCATTTTAAACGAAGAAACCATTGACGGCGATTTTTTCAAAAGAAATGTTTCTCCTTTTTATTTGCAAAACGTTTCGGTGTTGGCGCCTCGCTTCACTCCAATGGGAATGGACTTGGTGGACATCTCCGAATCAGGGGCCAACGCTGAAGAGGTCTTTAAAACCTTCTACAAGATAATGTGGTCTTTCTACTTTAAAGAACTGGAGCTTAACTACCCCTTGCCTCAGATATCCAAGGAAAGCCTTGCGACTCTTGTGGATTACACCCGCGGTTGCGACTATATCTTCGAGCTGTACAGCTTTGGAATGAGATTTTCTAAGGAGATTTTTCAAGAAGCCCAAAAAGAGAACCCCAAGATGGACAAAATAAAAGAAAATATCGGAAAACTTTCCGAGATTGACGACCTGTGCGCCGTTACCAAGCAGACCTATCCGTTGCTAACGCCAATTGTTGATTTCTTTTTTGTAAACAAAGCTAACGCGCAGGGAACCAATATTATTGAAATCACACAGAGCAATCTTTTGTCATTCCATGAAGGACAGAATTTAATAAAAATAATTTACGACCTTATTCAAAACGTAACTGGACCTTTTCTTGAAAGAGAAAGGAATAAGAGCGTCAAAGACAAAGAAGTTTAGGAGAAAAGATTGAAAGACTTAAATTGCGACAACAGCGCATATTCATCGCTTTTAGCTCAATCCGTTCAACTCTTGCCAAAATATTTAAGGACAATATCCCAAGCGGCGGATAAAACCGCGCGAAAGGTTCACGCAGAAGGCGCTGACGCCGCGGGAAGCGACTTGGACACTTTGGCCGATAAATTGAGCTGCTTAATCAATTTGTTTTCGATTGTTCGAAGAGATTGCGCCCAAACGCGAGACTTTGCCGGAAGCCCCAACATTAGAGCTTCAATCAGGCAAATTAAAATACATTTATTGTCCATATTAAAAGCGATCAAAACGGCCAAAGAAAACGGAGACGAAGTGATGCTCGCCGACTTGCTGGAATATGAATTAAAAGATAATCTGACACAATGGAAGATCACGGCCATTCCTCACATCAAGCGGTTAATTCAAACAGCGACAATCTAAAAGAACGGGAGTTCAAACTTCCCGCAAATTACAATAAGTTTAAAAAAGAGGCCCAAAAAGCTTCAGACTTCTCTTCCTTAATAACCTATCTAAACGAACAAAGCTCAAAAACCAACAATATAACGGCCTTCTGCCGCCGCTTGCTCAAATATAAAGGCTTTAATTCTTTTAAAACCATTCATTTTTTTAAGCACGAAAAGGGACAAAGCTTCGCTCAAAAGTTCGAAGTCGCCGCCTCCCAAGCGAAAGTTAAAGACTTTCACGTGAATGAATTTAACCAACTCTTTCAAAGGATAAAAAAATCCAAGAACCGCACATTTGGGCAAGAATCCTTAAAAGGATTTAATTTTGACATTCTTGGAACTTTTCTTGCCCGAGAGTTTTCACTTGGCAACCACAATGTCATTCTCATTGTTTCCCGCAACGACTTTCTCACCCAAACAAAGGAAGAAAAGCAAAGCTTTTCAAAAGCCTCCAAAGTCATCGCGCCATACTTTGACATCATCTTGAACAAAGAGCTTGAAATCCAACAATTAAAAAATATTGATTTAGCCCTGCGCCATTTGCCCTTTAAAGTCGATGTTCAGCCGATTGGAAAAGAAGACTATAAAAAATTGCCTTCTGGCAGACATTTCAAAATTCAAAGAGAGGAAACCCTCGACCAAGCCGACATCTTCCATCAAGAAAGAATAGCTCTTCTAGGAGAGCTTCTGAACACTTTAAAGCATGAGCTCAGCAACCCGCTGTTTGGTTTGCAACTATCGGCCGACCTGCTCTTGTCGGAGATAGAAAATCCAGAGTCTGCCCAATTCATGAAAGAAATTCGCTCTTCAATTAAACGGTCGCAATCTATTATCA